>NZ_JANSHF010000005.1:0-139536 GCF_047461475.1 Synechococcus sp. WC10meta | reverse complement strand
CGCTACACCACCACCCTCTACGACTGCGACCCTCAGGCCGCGCCAAGGCCCGCTGCCTTGACGGAAGGGCTAGGGATCCCACCTCGCTGGCTTTGGCGGGAGGATCCCTTGAACTTCCGCTGGTTCTCTCCGTAGCTGAGCCTTAACTTGTGGCCCTGGGTTGGGGTCTCAGGAATCTCGCCTTCGCTGGGAGAAACTCCGGCAAGCCCCTTTCTTGTCTACTGTTGAGAAAATCAACGGAAAGTTGAGATTTCGATACTATCGTTGCTGCCTCGTCATCAGAGAAGCTAAGGTTTAGGTATCAAAGCTTTTTTAAAAACTGCTTTAGGGGCCCTGGAGAAGCGACCTCTCTGGGGCCATGATCTGCCTACGGATCGGGCACCACACCTAGGCGGACCTTCGGCCCGAGGGCGCGGCTGCCAATGTCGGAGCGGTAGTGGGCTTTGGGGAACTGCACCTGCTCCACAGCGGCATAGGCTTGGCGCAGCGCTTCTGCCAGCGTTGCCCCTTGGCCGGTAAGACAGAGGACACGCCCACCCTCGCTGAGAAGCTGCTTGCCCACCTGGCGAGTGCCGGCATGGAACACCAGGGCTCCGGTGGCGGCGGCAGCCTCTAGGCCGGCAAGGGGGATCCCTCGCTCGTAGCTGTCGGGGTAACCGGGGGCGGCCATGACCACACAGGCGGCATAGCCGGGCTTCCACCGCAGCTGAAGATTGGCCAGTCGCCCCTCGATGCAGGCCAGCAGCACCTCGTCCAGAGGGTTTTCCAAGAGGGGCAGGATAACCTGGGCTTCGGGATCCCCAAAGCGGCAGTTGTACTCCAAGACGTAGGGATCCCCATTGGGCGTAATCATCAGGCCAGCGTAGATCACCCCTTGGTAGCGAATGCCCCGCTGTTGCAGCGCCTGCAGGGTAGGATCCAGCACTTGCGCCTGGATGCGGGCCAGCAGCTTGGGGGTGACCAGGTGATCTGCCGGGGCGTGGGCCCCCATGCCGCCGGTGTTGGGTCCAGTATCGCCATCGCCAAGGCGCTTGTAGTCTTGTGCAGGCAGCAGCGGCAGGCAGATCTGGCCATCCGTCAGGGCCAGCACCGACACCTCTTGGCCGACGAGGAACTCCTCGATGAGCACCCGCTCGCCGGGCTTGGCCAGGGCCGCCTCTAGGGCCTGCACGGCTTCTTCTCGACTGTGGGCAACGGTCACTCCCTTGCCGGCGGCCAGCCCATCTTTTTTGATCACGACAGGATAGCTATGTTCGCCTGACGGAGTCCTTGAATCCAGGTAGGCCAGCGCCTCAGACAAGTCGGCAAAGCCCACAGCCGGAGCCGTAGGGATCCCTGCTTCCTGCATCAGTTGCTTAGCCCAGAGCTTGCTTCCCTCCAGTTGGGCGGCGGCGCGACTGGGGCCAAAAATGGGGAGCCCCGCTGCCTGAAAGGCGTCCACAATTCCCTCCACCAAGGGCAGCTCCGGCCCCACCACCGTCAGGCGGATCCCTTGCACGGTAGCAAACCGCACCAGTCCCTCGATGTCTGTGGCGGCCAAAGCCACCGGTTGACAGCGATCCATCTGCTGGGCGCCGCCGTTGCCAGGAGCCCAGTAGACTCGAGTCACCTGAGGGGACTGCAATAGCTTCCAGACCAAAGCGTGCTCCCGTCCCCCAGAGCCAATGACCAAGACTTGCATGGCGCTATCCCACTGTTTGGGGGTTTCCCCGATCGCGTCAGCGGGACGTAGTCCTTACATTCCCCATTAGACCATGTTCCCGTAGCTCTTCCGTTCGCGTCAGCGGGACGTAGTCCTTATTCAACAGCAGCGGATCCCAGGTGCATGTCCCAACAGCCGCAGCGCCAGCAGGACAATGGCCAGGGCCCTCAGGGCTAACATAACCCTTTAAGCAGACAGCGCCCCTTCTACAAGATCGCTGTAGGGGCGAGGGAAGATGAGCCAAACCTGGCCTTGGGTTTCCACTAAGGCGCGCACCAGCGGCGAGAGCTGGGCAATTTCTACGTAGCCGTCCTCGGTTTTGAGTTGGATCCCTTGGTCGTAGAAGCTGTAGCCCTGGACGTGGGCGGAGCGAATTCCCAAGTAGCTTTCTGGATCCAAGCCATCTCGCTGCATCTTCTGGCTCAGAGTTGCCACCAGCTCTTGGCGTCGCTCTTCTGGCAAGCGGGTGATGTTGCGGGCTTTGAACAGATCCCGCTCCAGGTAGCGCCGCGCCAAATCGGCCAAGATGGGATCCCTCCCCGACATGGCCCAAAAGCGAAAAGGGTAGCTGAACATCACATCGTCAGCGGCCAAATAGAGGGGCAGAGGCAACTCGAAGGGATCTCCCTTTTGCGTCGCCAGCGCGGCCCAGCACCAGGCGCTCAAGATGGGATCCAACTCGATCTCCCCCTTTTGCAAGAGCACCTGCGCCCGCTTGAAGAGGCGATCCAAAATAAAGCGGGCACACAGGCTCTTGGGGTGCTGGTACACCTGGGTGTACATGAAATAGCGCACCACCAGATAGTGCTCGATGGCTCCTAGGCCTTTGCGAGCAGGAATGCAAAGGGATCCCGTCTCCGGGTCGTAGTCCAACACCGTGAGGATGCGATCCAGATCCAGGTGGCCGTATTGGGCGCCCGTAAGCAGGCTGTCCCGCATCAAGTAGTCGAAGCGGTCACAGTCCAGTTGGCTGGCAATAAGCTGCCCCACCAGCGGCAGGGGGAATTGTTTCTGCCACACCTGCTCCAGTTGGGCCGGCAGCTGCGGGTCGAACTCCGCCACCAGGGTGGCTATCTGGGGATCCTCCCGCACGATGCGCGCCGTCCAGATCTCGTGGCGGCAGCCGAAGATCTCCTCGCCCGCATGGCTAAAGGGGGCGTGGCCAATGTCGTGCAGCAGAGCGGCAACCAGGGTGACGGCGCGGTAGGGGCGCAGCTCTGGGTGGCGGCGGGCCAACCTGTCAAACAGCCGCCGCGTAACCTGCAGCACTCCCACCGAGTGGGTAAAGCGAGATCCCTCGGCGCCGTGAAAGGTAAAAAAAGCCGTGTCCAACTGGCGGATGCGACGTAGGCGCTGGAAGGCCGGCGTGTCGATAAGACGAATCAGCAAGGCCTCGACCGGATCCCCGCCATCTAGGCTAATGGCGCCGTGCAGGGGATCGTGGTAGGTGCGGGACTTGCAAAAACGCAGCGCCATACTCCCACCATACTCGCTGGCTGGCGGATCTTTGGTTAGCTTGGCTGGGGGGCTTCCCCACCTCTGCAGCAAAGCTACCCTATGGGCTCCTCTTTGCAACTGGCTACGCAAGCGCCCTCGCCCCAAGACCCCAGAACCGGTGGGTTGCTGCTTTCTATGGCCATCTGGACGCTGGGTTGGGGGCTGACCGCTTGTTCTCCCCCTGCTGTTGTCGTGCCCAGCTCGACCCCCCTCACCCGCTATGTGGCTTTGGGAGCCAGCGATGCCGTTGGCTTTAACGCCTCCATCTCCTGCGATGGCCCGGCCAACGCCGCCGGCACCCGCCCGCAGCGCTCGGAGCCCCTGGATTGTCCCAACGGGACGGGGTATGTCCCGCGCCTAGCCCGCCTCCTGCCGGGGCGGGTGGAGCTCATCAACTTGGGCCGCTCGGGAGCGGTGCTCAGCCCGGCCATGCAAGCTCTAGGGGCGGGGATCCCCGCCAACGTGCTCCAGGAGCAAGTGCCGCGCATCCCCCCCGACGCCACTTTGATTACTATCTGGGTAGGCGGCAACGACACCAACGCTATTGTCTTGGCAGCAGCCCAACGCGCCCTGCAGGGCGAGGATCCCTTAGCCTTTATTGAACGCCAGATCCAACAGTTTGCTGCCGACTACCAAACTCTGCTCCAGGCGGTGCGGGCTCGCGCCCCCCAAGCTCGCCTGGCAGTGGCCAACCTGCCCAACTTTGCCCTGATTCCCCTAGGCCAGCAGCAGCCCAGCGGCCTGCGGCAACTTTTGGCTCTAGTCTCCGTCAGCCTTAGCCAACGGGCCATCAACCCCCTGAGCCAACAGGGGATCCCCGTAGTGGACTTGCTCTGCGATCCCCGCTCCTACCGCCGCGAGTCTTTCTTCCCCGGCCCGCTGGCGGATGGCTTTCACCCCAACGACCGGGGATATGCCGATCTGGCGGAGGCCTTCTTGAGGATCCTAAAGCAGCCCGTCCCGCCCCAAAACCGCTGCCCGCCCTTTAGCGAGGTGGGATCCCTTTCTCCAGAGGCAAAGGCAGAGCTCTCCCCTAGAGGCTTGCTGCGGCCCAGTCCAGGAGAGAAGCTCTGAAGAGCCAGCCACCCAGTCTTACGAAGCCGCCACCGCCGCTGAGGAGCGCCGCCGCCGTCCTAGGGCCAGCCGTTCCTGGTCGAGCTGGTCTTCCCCAACCGGCAGGGAGGTTACTGGCACAGACTCCTCTTCGGGCGACTGCACAAAGACCAACACTGTCGGCTTGCCGGGCAGTTGTTCCCGCACAAAGCGGCGCACCACTTGCTCCACCTCCGCCTTAAGGCCGGCCCAGTCAACCTCAAGGCTCCCCCGCTCCAGCGATCGGGCAAAGCGCGGCCAAGCTTGCTGGAGGGTGTCCTCTACCAGGGGTTTTAGGTCGGATCCCTTAAAGTTGCCCTCTCCCGCCAAGCCCAAGTGCTGCACCTGAGGCGTACAGAGCAGCCTGCCCCTGCCATCTAGGCTGATGACCACCGTCACTACCCCATCTCTGGCCATTTGCTGCCGTTCTTGCAGGATCTCGTCCATCAGCACCCCATCGTGGGAAGCGGTGATCATCTGCACCCCCGCCGGCACCCTGCCGACAACAGCGATGCGCTCCTGGTTAACCTCCACCACATCGCCGTTGTTGATGATCACGATGTTTTCCCGCGGGATCCCCATGCTCATTGCTGTTTCGGCGTGCTTGACCAGCATGCGGTATTCCCCGTGGGTAGGGACGAAGAACTTGGGGCGCGTGAGGGCAATCATCAGTTTCTGGTCTTCCTGGCAGCCGTGGCCAGAGACATGCAGCCCCTTGTCTTTGCCGTAGATAACATTGGCCCCCAGCTCCATCAGCTTGTCGATGACTCGCGTTACCGCCAGCGTGTTGCCGGGAATGGGGTTGGCCGACCAAATCACGGTATCTCCTGGCTTGATCTGCAACTGCGGGTGCTCACCATTGGCAATGCGGGTCAGCGCGGCTAGAGGCTCGCCTTGGGAGCCAGTGGTGAGGATGATGACCTTGTCATCCGGCAGGCTGTTGATGACATGCATGGGCTGCAGCGTTTCGTCTTTGCAGCGGATGTAACCTAGACGCCGCGCATGGGCCACTACGTTTAACATCGAGCGACCCAGCAGAGACACCACCCGGCCTTGCTGCTCGGCAATCTGCAACACCAAATTGAGGCGATGCACCGAAGAAGCAAAGGTGGTGATAATCACCCGTCCTTTGGCTTCCGCAATGGCTTTGGTAAGGCCCGGCACTACTGCGGCTTCAGAGGGAGTAAAGCCGGGTACCTCAGCGTTGGTGGAGTCGCTAATTAGACAAAGCACGCCCTTTTCCCCATGCTCGGCCAGCCGATGGAGGTCAAAGCGTTCGCCATCCACCGGCGTGTGGTCGATCTTGAAGTCGCCCGTTTGAATGACAACGCCCACCGGCGTGTGCAAGGCTATCGTAAAGCTGTCGGCGGAAGAGTGGGTATTGCGAATGAATTCGGCAAAGAAGTTCTTGCACAGGGGCACAATATCCCGCGGCCCAACTGGGCGCAATTCCGTCCGATTCAAAAGGCCCACATCGCGCAGTTTTTCCTCCAGCAGGGCCAGTGCTAAGCGCGGACCATAGATGACCGGGATGTCAAATTCCCGTAGGTGGTAAGGGATCCCGCCGATGTGATCTTCGTGGCCATGGGTAACCACCAGTGCCCGCAGCTTGTCCCGGTTTTGCTTGATATAGGTCATGTCTGGCAGCACGATGTTGACCCCATGCATCGTCTCATCGGGGAAAGCCAGGCCAGCATCCACCAGGATGATGTCGTCTTCGTAGCGGAAGACCCAGGTGTTTTTGCCGATCTCCCGCTCCCCGCCTAACGGGATCATCTGCAAAGAGGAAGTGGGCCGGGCTGGAGCAGCTGCTGACCGAGAGGCAACTGAAGTCCGTGGTGTTCGCATAGACGCTGTGGATCCTCTAGATGTAACGATTTGTAACAATCAAGCCAACCAAAACCCCTCCAGACAAACCCCGCTAGCCAAGTCAGCGGTGCTAGCTGAATTTGGCTACTAGAACCTGTCCATTTTCCAGTCGGGAAAATGCCACGAAAGACCCCTCCGAAAGCCCCCTAGTTAGACAGAGTCATGAAGCTTTTGCTGCTTTTTGTTCAGATCCCTGCGCCTCATCCAGTAGTCCCATCCCTTGCAGCACTTGTCGCAAAACCTGTAGAGAGCTGGCCTGCAGAGGCGCTAGCGGAGGGCGCACCCGACCTACTTGCCAACCCTGCATCTCTAGCGCCGCCTTGATAGGAACGGGGTTGGTCTCGATGAACAAAACCTTAAACAGCGGAAGCAGGCAGAGATGGTGAGCCAGGGCTTGTTCGGGCTGTCCTCTGTGGTAGCTCTGGATCAACTCCTGAAGCTGTAGCCCAACCAAATGGCTAGCTACGCTGACTACTCCTCTCCCCCCCAAAGACAAAATCGGCAAGGTCAGCGAGTCATCTCCTGAGTAGATGCTAAAGCGGGAGGGGGTAAGCCGCCGAATTTCAGAAACTACGTCCATGATACCACTAGCTTCCTTGATGGCGACAATCGTCTCCATCTCCGCCAATTGCGCCACCGTTTCCGGCTGTAGGCTTACCCCCGTGCGGCTGGGGATGTTGTAGAGCATGATGGGCAAGTCGCTGGCTTGGGCAATGGCCTTGAAGTGCTCGTAGAGCCCCGCCTGGGTGGGCTTGTTGTAGTAGGGCACCACTTGGAGAGAGCCATCCAGGCCCAACTGAGCCGCTTTTTTGGTGGCTTCGATGGCCTCGCGGGTGGAGTTGGAGCCCGTGCCAGCGATGACCTTGGCTCGGCCAGCCACGGCATCTCGCACCACCCGAAACAGCTCGTACTCTTCTTGCCAGCTCAGGGTGGGAGACTCGCCAGTGGTGCCGCAGACCACCAAGCCATCGCTGCCGTGGGTTACCAAGTAATCGGCCAAGCGAGCGGCTTCTTCGTAGTTGATCTCCCCCTCAGGCGTAAAGGGAGTCACCATTGCCGTCAGCACGCGCCCGAAGTCCACCGCTTGCCTCTCCCCCTCAACCACACCGCTTGCTATTGGCTACTTCGAGGTTCCCCAAAGGGGCTGGGGGCATCCAGCTCCAATCATCCCTTTATCATACCTGCCTTCGGGAGAGGGATCTTGCTGAGGCCCTAGGCTGGATAAGCTGGATGAGAGAAGGCGATTTTGTCCTCGGTTTTCTGGTAGCAGCTCTTCTCGAGGATCCCCATGGACGTCCTAGCTGCCCTCAAAGAGCGGATCTCCGCCGACAAGTTTGATCCCAGCCGCCGCCTGTCGGAGGCGGAGATCCAGGAGCTGGTTGCCTATGCTACGGAAGCTCCCTCCTCCTTTAACATCCAGCACTGGCGGTTCGTAGCCGTCACCGATCCTGCAGACCAAGAGCGCCTCAAAGCCCTGGCCTACAACCAACAGAAGGTGGCGGACGCGGCAGTGGTGTTCATCGTCCTGGGGGATCTGCGGGGGTATGAGAAGCTGCCTGAAATTGTCCAAAGAGCCGTCGCTGCGGGCCTCCTATCCCCGGAAGGGGCGGAAAGCTGGGTGAACATGGCCCAAGCCACCTACGCCAACAACCCCACTTTGGCGCGGGATGAGGCGATTCGCTCCGGGGCCCTGGCAGCCATGGCTTTGATGCTGGCGGCGCAGGCAAAGGGCTTGGCAAGCGGGCCGATGATTGGCTTTGACCCAGAAGGGGTAAAGCGGGAGTTCGGCATTGCCGACCGCTACGTGCCGGTGATGCTGCTGGCGGTGGGCTACCCTGCACCGGGCAACCTGCCGCGCAAGCCCCGCCTAGGGGTAGACGAGGTGCTGGCTTTTGGGCGAGGGCGGGAGTTTTAGGAAGCCAGAAAGTTGACCAACTTTTGCAGGCGATCCCAGGCGGCGCCGCTGGCAAGGATCTCCCGCGCTCGGTCAATTCCAGCTCTCAAGTCAGCCACAGCTCCCGCCACCTGAAGCGCCAGCGCTGCATTGAGGGCCACCACATCCCGCTGGGCAAGATCGCCGCCTCCCTGGAGGACACGGGTGAGGATGGCAGCATTTTCCATCAAGTCCCCTCCCTGGAGAGCCTGGACGGGTGCGGCCGTGAGATCGTAATCCCGCGGGTTCAAGACCTCTAGGTGTAGGGATCCCTGGGAGAGAACGCCCAGATCCGTGGGCTGAGCGAGGCCAGCTTCGTCAAGGCCTTCCCGGCTGTGGAGTACGATGGCTTCTTCCCGCCCCAGCAGGCGCAGGGCCTCGGCCACCACCGGCACCAGCTCCGGCGCGTAAACCCCGATAACCTGCCGGTTGGGGTAGAAAGGATTGACCAGGGGCCCCAGCAGGTTGAAAACGGTGCGCACCTTGAGAGCCCGTCGGTAGGGAGCTACCGCCCGCATAGCTGGGTGCCAGTGGGGGGCAAAGAGAAAGGTGATGCCCACTTCGGTAACCGCGGCTCGTACCTGCTCTGGCTTGGCGTTGAGGTTCACCCCCAGGGCCTCCAGCACGTCTGCCGAGCCCACCTTGCCAGAGGCCGAACGGTTGCCGTGTTTTGCCACCGGGATCCCGGCAGCGCTGACCACAAAGGCCACGGCGGTGGAAATGTTGAAAGTGCCAGCCCCGTCCCCGCCGGTGCCGCAGGTATCCACCAAGAGGGGCAGATCCAGCGGCGATCCCAGAGAAGCCCGTTGCAGCACCCGCGCCATGCCGGCCAGCTCGCTGGCGCTCACCCCCTTGGCTTGGAGAGCTGCTAGGATTGCCCCCGACACCACCTCCGGCACTTGGTTGGTGAGCCAGCCATTCATCAACTCTTCTGCCTGGGCCTCGCTAAGGGATTGCCGCTCCAGCAGTTGGCCTAGAAGCTGGGGCCAAAGGTCAGCCGTTGCCGTCATGGCTACTAGGGACGAGTCTCGAGAAAGCCTTCACCCTAGTATGCCCTGTTTGGGCTGCTGCGATCCCGCAGCCAAGGGATCCGGGACAGAGGCAGCTGCCGCCAGAGCCCTTCGCTCCCCTTGGGATCTAACCAGCGCCAGGCCAACAAGCCCGCCGCCGAGAAAAAGGCCAAGACCCACACCAGCGCCAGGGCCTTTTGTACCCCTGCTGGGGTCAAGCCAAGCGGAGATCCCCGGGATCCCTGGCTGACTGGAGAAGGCGGTCGGGCCGAAGGACGAGAAGAGAGCGGCGTGGCGGGAAGGGGAGGCCGCGGCAGCCGTCCCAAAGCCCTGGCCACTGCCTGAGGTGTACCCAGCGGTTGAGCTCGGCTAGAGAGATGGCGCAGAGGTTGGAGACCCTCAGTTCCTGGATCCGCCCTACCAAGGGCCGATCGTTGCTCACCACCACCACTAGGGATCCTAGCTGCTGCTGGGCCAGGGCGTAGGCGCACTCGGCAATGGCCTGCTCCAGGCGAGCTTTTAGGGAGTGGCCGCTGGCGTTGACCTCCTCGACCCAGGCGCGGGCTGCTGAGACGGCAAGCCCCGAGCTGGGCTGGTGGCGCAAAAAGGCGCGCGCCGTCGACTCTTCCTGAGGCTCAATGGCTTCTCGGGCCAGGCGCTCCAGCTCAGCCAGCACCGCCTGAGGCAGCACACACCCCGAAGCGGGCCCATTCCTGCCACCGAGCCGGTCGCCCGGCCAGAATTGCGGAGCTATCGAAAACAAGAAGGGGTGAGATCTCGGCCATGGGGTGCGCCTTCTAGGAGGGAGGCTTCGGGGAGAGGGATCCCTCGGCCAAGCAGAGGCGGATGGCCAGAGGATAGAGGCGATGTTCCTGGGCCTGGATGCGCCGGTAGAGCGACTCCACGGTATCTTCCGGCAGGACCGGCACCGCCGCCTGGGCCACGATGGGGCCGCTGTCCATTTCCAACGTAACCCGGTGGACGGTGCAGCCGGCGATTTTTACGCCGCACGCCAGCGCCTGCTCCACAGCCCGTAGGCCCTTGAAGCTGGGCAAGAGACTGGGGTGAAGGTTTAAAACCCGCTCCGGATAGGCAGACAGCAACACCTGAGTCACCAAGCGCATCCAGCCGGCCATGATCACCCACTCCACCTGATGCTGTTGCAGCACCTCCACGATGGCGGCATCTAGCGCCTCCCGGCTGGGATAGTCGCGGTGGTTAAGGAGGACACAGGGGATCCCTCGGCGCTCCGCCCGCTGCCGCACATAGGCCTCAGGATTGTTGGTGATCACAACAGCGATGTGGGCTGGCAGCTCGCCGGCCTCGATGGCCTGGGCAATGGCCTCAAAATTGCTGCCGTTGCCGGAAGCCAAAACACCCAGGATCCCGGGCCGAGGAGGAGCTGGGATCTCACCAGGATCGGGCCAGAGGAGGCTGGGCAAGTTCATCTCAAGGCTTTCCAACAGCAACCCTTTCTGAGGCCCCTTGCCCAAGGTACACCATCTTACCGCCCAAGCTGGGCCCGCCTCTTAAAATAGGAGGCTGACCTTGCCACCCTAGGGATCCCATGCCGCGCCGTACCGACATTCACAAGATCTTGCTCATCGGAGCAGGGCCTATTGTCATTGGCCAAGCCTGCGAGTTCGACTACTCGGGCACCCAAGCCTGCAAGGCTCTGCGAGAGGAGGGCTACGAGGTCATCCTGGTCAACTCCAACCCGGCCACCATCATGACGGATCCCACTATGGCGGATCGCGTCTACATCGAGCCGGTGACGGCAGACTTTGTGGCCCAGATCATCGAGCGGGAGCGCCCTGATGCCCTCCTTCCCACCATGGGGGGACAGACAGCTCTCAATGTAGCGATGGAGCTAGCCCGGCGCGGGATCCTGGATCAGTACGGGGTGGAGCTAATTGGGGCCAAGCGCGAGGCCATTGAAAAAGCCGAAGACCGGGAGCTGTTTAAGCAGGCGATGCAGCGAATTGGCCTGGCCGTCCCCCGCTCAGGGTTGGCCCGCAGCCTAGAAGAAGCCAAACAGATTGCTCAAGAAATTGGCTACCCCCTCATCATCCGTCCCGCCTACACCTTGGGAGGTACAGGTGGCGGCGTGGCCTACAACCAAGAGGAACTGGAGGAAATCTGCGCTGCCGGCCTAGAGGCCAGCCCAATCTCCCAGATCCTGGTGGAGGAGTCGATCATCGGCTGGAAGGAGTTTGAGCTGGAGGTGATGCGGGATCTGGCGGACAACGTGGTCATCATCTGCTCGATTGAAAACATCGACCCCATGGGGGTTCACACCGGCGACTCCATCACCGTGGCCCCGGCGCAGACCCTCACCGACAAGGAGTACCAGCGGCTGCGCGACTACGCCATCGCCATCATGCGCGAGATTGGGGTGGAAACGGGGGGATCCAACGTGCAGTTTGCCGTCAACCCCGCCAATGGCGAAGTGCGGGTTATCGAGATGAACCCGCGGGTCTCCCGCTCCTCTGCCTTGGCCAGCAAGGCCACCGGCTTTCCCATTGCCAAGATTGCCGCCAAGCTGGCTGTGGGCTACACGCTGCCGGAGCTTCCCAATGACATTACCCGCAAAACCCCTGCCAGCTTTGAGCCCACCATTGACTATGTCGTCACCAAAATCCCCCGCTTTGCCTTTGAAAAGTTTCCTGGGGCGGAGCCCGTTTTGACAACCCAGATGAAGTCGGTGGGGGAGGTGATGGCCATTGGCCGCACCTTCCAGGAGTCCATCCAGAAGGCATTGCGGTCTTTGGAGATCGACCGCCCTGGCTTTGGGAGCGACAGGCCGGAAGTCTTCCCAACGCCAGAGGAAGTGCGGGCCAACCTGCGCACCCCCAACCCCTTCCGCCTGTTGACCATCCGCACCGCCCTGCTCATGGGTTTCTCGGTCCAGGAAATTGCCCAGCTTACCCACATCGATCCCTGGTTTATCGACAAGCTGAAGGAGTTGGTGGAGGTGGAGCAAGCCCTTAAAGGGCGGGAGTTGGGATCCCTAACGGCCGAAGACCTGCGCCATCTCAAGCAAATGGGCTTTAGCGACCGACAAATTGCCCACCTGACCGGCTCCGCGGAAGCCCAGGTACGAGACCGCCGTAAGGCCCTGGGGGTGATCCCCACCTACAAAACCGTGGACACCTGCGCTGCCGAGTTCGAGGCGGCCACCCCTTACCAGTACTCCACCTACGAGAGCGAATCCGAGACCTTCCCTACCGCTAAGCCAAAGGTGATGATCCTGGGGGGCGGTCCCAACCGCATCGGCCAGGGGATTGAGTTCGACTACTGCTGCTGTCATGCCGTCTTTGCCCTCAGACGCCTTGGGTATGAGACCATCATGGTCAACTCCAACCCCGAGACCGTTTCCACCGACTACGACACCGCTGATCGCCTCTACTTTGAGCCCCTGACCTACGAAGAGGTGATGAACCTCGTCGAGGCCGAGCAGCCGCTAGGTCTAATCCTGCAGTTTGGCGGCCAGACCCCCCTGAAGCTGGCCCAGGGGCTAGCCGCAGCCCAAGCGCCTATCTGGGGTACTGCTCCTGACTCCATCGACATAGCCGAAGATCGCGGCCGGTTTGGGCGCCTGCTCGAGGAATTGGGGATCCGCCAGCCAGCCCACGGCCTTGCCCGCAGCGTGGAGGAGAGCCTGGAGATTGCCCGGCGCATTGGCTACCCCGTGGTGGTACGGCCCAGCTATGTGCTGGGGGGGCGGGCCATGGAGATTGTCTATTCGGATCAAGATCTGCGGCGCTACATGCAGCTAGCGGTGGCGGTGGATCCCAACCGTCCCGTGCTGGTGGATCAGTTCTTGGAGGATGCCGTGGAGGTAGATGTGGACGCCATCGCCGACCACACCGGGGCTGTAACCATCGGCGGCATCCTGGAGCACATTGAGCAAGCCGGGATCCACTCGGGCGACTCCGCCTGTGTCTTGCCCAGCCGCACTCTCAGCCCTGCTGTGCTGCAGGTGATCCGCGACTGGACGGTGAAGTTGGCCCAAGCTCTCAAGGTGGTGGGGCTCATTAACGTCCAATACGCCGTCCAGAAAGAGCAGGTTTACGTTCTGGAAGCCAACCCGCGCGCTTCCCGCACCGTGCCGTTTGTCAGCAAAGCCATTGGCCACCCCCTGGCCGCCTACGCTGCCCAGGTGATGAGCGGCAAAACCCTGGCAGAGCTGGGCTTTACCCAGGAGGTGATCCCGCCCTACGTGGCTGTTAAGGAAGTGGTGCTGCCGTTTCACAAGTTCCCCGGCACCGACACGCTGCTGGGGCCGGAGATGCGCTCTACTGGGGAGGTGATGGGCATTGACACCGACTTTGGCCGCGCCTTTGCCAAAGCGCAACTGGCTGCTGGCCAAAACCTGCCCCTAGGGGGCACCGTGTTCATCAGCGTTAGCGACCGCGACAAGCAGGCGGTGATCCCAGTGGCCCAGGAGTTGGTCAAGCTAGGCTTTCGCCTGCTGGCCACTGCCGGAACCCAAAAAGCTTTGGCCGAGCACGGGATCCCCGTCGAGAAGGTGCTCAAGCTGCACGAGGGCCGGCCCCACGTCATCGACGCCATCAAGAACGGCCAGATTCAGCTTATCGTCAACACCCCTTCTGGCGGCGAAGCCCAACAGGATGCGCAGAAGATCCGCCGCACCGCCCTGGCCTACAAGATCCCTTTGGTCACTACTCTGGCTGGAGCCAAAGCTACTGCTGCTGCCATCCGCGCTCTGCAGTCAGGATCCCTGGGGGTGAAGTCCCTGCAGGAGTTTCACGCCGAAATTGGGCGATAGGAGCCTGCCGGGGTTGCTTTTCTGAAGAAATCCTTAAGACCTCCACCTTAAGAAATCCTGAAGTTCTCGACTGCAAAAACTGGCTCTTGAGGCCTGGGAAAAGGGGTGGAATATAAACTGCAATACTAATCTGCATGTTTGTATCGATAAATCAATTTATTTCACATTTTGGCTGCAGACGTTAGGTATCCTTGGCAGTTTTCTTGAGACTGTCTAGCGTGGAAGGAGAAGAATCCTCAGGGCAAGGCTGAGTCATTTCCTGAGGTCACTTTGCTAAGAGCAAGTGGGAGAAAGCTCTCCTCAAATTTTCTAGGAGTTGGCCTATGAGTGTGGTTGTTCGGCGCTCCGCTGCCGCACGACGGCTCTGGAGCTGGGAAAGTTTTTGTCAATGGATCACTAGCACCGAAAATCGGCTTTACATCGGCTGGTTTGGCGTATTGATGATCCCGACCTTGTTGGCGGCAACCTTTTGTTTTGTGATTGCCTTCATCGCTGCGCCGCCGGTGGACGTGGACGGGATCCGCGAGCCGGTGATTGGCTCCCTGCTGGGGGGCAACAACCTCATTTCTGCGGCGGTGGTGCCCACCTCAGCCGCCATTGCCTTGCACTTCTATCCCATCTGGGAAGCTGCCTCTTTGGAGGAGTGGCTCTACAACGGCGGCCCCTACCAGCTCATCGTGTTTCACTTCCTCATCGGGGTGTGGTGCTACCTGGGCCGGCAGTGGGAGCTGAGCTACCGGCTGGGCATGCGCCCCTGGATTGCAGTGGCTTTTTCTGCGCCGGCGGCTGCCGCTACAGCGGTGCTCCTGGTCTATCCCATCGGCCAGGGCAGCTTCTCAGAGGGGCTGCCGCTAGGGATTGCCGGCACCTTCCACTTCATGCTTGCCTTCCAGGCGGAACACGACATCCTCATGCACCCGCTGCACCAACTGGCAGTGGCGGGGGTGTTTGGCGGCGCCCTGCTGGCTTCTCTCCACGGCTCCCTGGTAACCTCTAGCCTGATCCGGGAGACTTCAGAAGAGGAGTCAGCCAATGCCGGCTACCGCTTTGGCCAGCAGGAGGTCACCTACAACTTCCTGGCCGGCCACTATGCCTTCTTGGGGAGGCTGGGGATCTCCAGCCTTGGCTGGCGCAACAGCCGCTCCGTCCACTTCTGGATGGCGGCCCTGCCTACCTTGGGGATCTGGGCGGCGGCAATCGGCATCGGCCTAATGGCCTTTAACCTCAATGGCTTTAACTTCAACCAGTCCATCCTGGACAGCCAGGGCCGGTTCATCCCCACCTACGCCGATCTCCTCAACCGCGCCAACTTGGGGATCCAGGCCATGCACGCCCCCAATGCCCACCACTTCCCCCTGTTGCTGGCGGCCAAAACAGACTAGGGCCGGTCGAGTTCAAAGGCACGGTGGACAGCTTGGAGAGCCCGGATCCCCTGCTCCCGTCGCACCACGCAGCTTACCTTAATCTCTGAGGTGCCGATCATCTCAATGTTGATCCCGGCGTCGGCCAAGGCAGCAAAAAAGCGCGCCGCCACGCCGGGATACGTTTCCATGCCGGCGCCGACGATGCTGACTTTGGCAATGTCGTGGTCGGTTTCAACCCCAGCTGCCTGCAGCTCCTCGGCCACCTGACAGCACACGGCCTCAGCCGCCCTGGCCTGATCCTGAGGCACGGTAAAGGCAATGTCGTTACTGGGAAGGCCGTTGTGGTAGCTCCGCTGGCTCTGGATGATGGTGTCGACGATAACGCCAGCCTCTGCCAAGCGCCCAAACAGATGGGCAGCCGTCCCCGGCCGATCCGGCACCTTGCGCAGGCCCAGCCGCGATTGCTTCAAATCCAGGGCAACGCCCCGCACCGGGTGGTGGCGCAGAAGGGGATCCCCGCAAGGTGCTGTCTTGACTCGATGCAACTGGGGAATCACCTGAAACGCTTCCCCCAGCGCCAGGGCGGCCTCCCCAGCCCGCTCGGCCGCCACCACGCAGCTGACCTTGATCTCCGACATGGAGATCATCTGCAAGTTGATCCCAGCTTCCGCCAGCACGCGAAACATCTCGGCGGCAATGCCCGGGCGACCCATCATCCCCACCCCAGCAATGCTGACCTTGGCTACCGCCTCATCGACGAGGACTTCCCTACACCCCAGCTCCTGGCCAACCTTGCGGGCCACGGCTGCTGCCTGAGCCGCCTGGGCACGGCTGACGGTGAAGGCAATGTCGTTGGTAGGGGATCCCTCCACCGCACTGAGGTGGAGCGACTGTAGAATTAAGTCGACATTGATCCCCGCTGCAGCAATCTCCTGGAACAGTTGAGCAGCAATGCCCGGGCGATCCGGCACTCCCACCAACACCAACTTGGCCTGCTCCCCATCCAGCTCCACGGTATCGACCGCCCGCCCTAGCTCAATGCTGCTATCAGGGGAGCGGACGCGAGCAGGGGGAGAGACAATGAGGGTGCCTTCTGATCCGGCTTGCAGCGGCTCCAGGCTAGAGCGCACCCGCAGCTTGACGCCGTAGTTGCGAGCAATTTCTACCGAGCGGGGGTGCAGTACCTGCGCTCCTAGGCTGGCTAGCTCCAGCATCTCGTCGGCGGTAATCTCTGGCAACAACCTGGCCTCGGGCACCTTGCGCGGATCGGTAGTAAAGATCCCGGGCACATCGGTGTAGATCTCACACAGCTCGGCTCCCAGGGCCACTGCCAAGGCCACCGCCGTGGTGTCCGATCCCCCTCGCCCCAGGGTGGTGATCTCCAGCTCAGTTAGGCTGGTGATGCCCTGAAAGCCGGCCACCACCACCACCTCTCCCCGCTCTAGGTGTTGCCAAAGGCGGTCGGTGTGGATGTGCAGAATGCGGGCCCGCCCGTGATCCCGGGTGGTGACGATGCCCACCTGGGCCGCCGTCAAGGAGAGGGCAGGGTAGCCCAAGCGCTGCAGCGCCAACGCCAGCAGGGCAATGCTGACCTGCTCACCCGTAGACAGGAGCATGTCCCACTCCCGCCACTGGGCCGGCGTGGTCGGGGATCCCTGGAGGATCTGTTCCCCCAGTTCCACCAGGCGATCCGTTTCTTCTCCCATTGCCGAGACCACCACCACCACCCGCTTCCCCTGCTCCACCGTGTGGGCTACCCGCTGGGCTACGGCCTGGATGCGCTCGATGGAGCCGACGGAGGTGCCGCCGTACTTTTGGACAATTAAACCCGCTTGCATAGCCAGGGCTGAGCTGGTTGACGTGGTTTGGATCCTATCCCGAACTAGGCCAGGCCAAGCCAGCTTTGCAAAAAGGGTGGCACCGGCAGCAGGATCAGCACAAGCCAGCTCAGCATTGCCAGCCCCAGCAGCTCCCGCCCCTCATCCAGCTCGGTGACGTCGTTGAGGGCTGGCTCGTCGGCACTGGTGATCACAAACAAAAGCAGCGCCCACAATAACAGCCAGGGCTGCACCGTCAAAGCCAGCAGCAGCACCAGCCAGCGAGTCACTCGCCCCACATTGGCCCCCATCTGCTGGCCATAGATGGCGTGGACAATGTGGCCCCCATCCAGTTGGCCCACCGGCACCAGGTTAAAGGCAACCACCACTAGACCCAGCCAGCCGGCAAAGGCCAGGGGGTGCAGATCGATCACCTGCCCCGGCTGCAACTGATCCCCCAGCACCAGGCGCGCCAGAATGGCCAGCAGCACCGAGAGGCGCGGGTCAATGCGATGGAAGCTAATCGGGGTCGGCTGCCCCTCTGGCTCTGCCGGAGGCTCCCCAGGTGTCGAAAAGACCAGCCCCACCAGCAACATGGTCAACGCCACCAGGCTGCCCGCCAGCGGCCCGGCAACGGCGATGTCAAACAGCACCTTGCGGTTGGGCACCGGCTCTTTCAGCTCGATGAAAGCCCCGAAGGTTCCCAACACAAAAGGCACCGGGATGAAATAGGGGAGCGAGGTTTTGATGCCGTGGCGGCGGGCCACCCAGTAGCGGATCCCTTCATGGGATCCCAGAATGGCCAAGATCCCCACTGCATAAGGTAACCCTTTGAGCAGAGAGGGTAGATGCAGCAACCGGTCAGGGCTGACTCCAGAAGCTTGGGCGCCGGCAGTTAGGGTCGTCCAAAAGGTAAACAGCAGCAGCCCCAACGCCAGCAGAGGCCACTCCTTCTGACGGGTTAGGGAGCGCCGCGCCGCCGGGTTGGGCACCAGGGCAAAAAAAGGCTTGCCGGCAAACCCCTCCTGCAGCACCACCAGAAAGCGTTTGCCAAACGTGGTTTCCACATTCCGCTGTACCTGCTCGTAGGCTTCCGTGGGATCCGCCCGCAAATTGCCGCGGCAGATGATGGCCTGAGGACGGTATTCCACGCTTTGCAGATAGAAAACGTTCCAAGGAAAGCAGCGGTTGAGCTTTTCCCGCGACACCTCCGAGATGGAGATGGGAGCAGCTGCAGCACCTTCCTCCTCGCCTTCCTCTGTCTCCGGATCCCGCTCGGCCGGGGTGTTTTCCACTCCAGCCTGAGAGCCTGCTGGTGGAGGTTGGAGGCGCCCCCGACGCGCCAAAGTCATGCTGGTAAAATAGGAGGCCAAAAACAGCCCCAACATTAGCAAAGGGGGCATTTCATACTGAAACACCTGCCGCCCCAGCACCCAAAGCAGGGGGGGGATCATCATCACTAGCCACAGGATCCGCCAGGGCACCTTTGAGAGGCGGGCCACGCTTTTTTGTAGCAGCAGGTAGGTTGTCGAGCCCACCAGTGCCAACAGGATCCAATCTGCCATGAGCTCAACAGGAAAACACCTTTACCAAGCTAGCGGCAAACCCGATCGGCTTGCTAGAGCCGGCAGCAGCGATCCCTCAGGAGCTAAACTTCTCTTGGCTTGCTCGTAAGCTGCTCTCTTACTCTCAACGCCACATCCACGCTGGCAGAAGCGTGTGCCCCGTCATCGCCCGCAGGGTGAAATAGATAAACAACAGCAGAGCTAGGGATCCCACAGTTACTAGAGCTGCTGCCGTTGCGCTTTTGCGGTACAGGTTTACAAACGGCTGTAGGCCAGCCCAAATTCCCCCCAGCAAGACGGTAACGAAGTAGGTGGGGTAGCGGGAGACGTTCTCCACAAATTGATCTTCGAGTCGGCGAGGAGGCTGCGGCTGGGGCATAAGCAGAGGGCAACCCAACAACTTTCCCTCAGTCTGCCACAGATAGCGGTCTCTGTCCCCCGCCTCTGGAAGGGTGGGAACACCCAGGTTCAAGACTGCGAGAACCTAATATGGTAGGCGTTATCCTGCCTGCTTTGCCCAGCACAGCCACCCCCTTTCCAGACTGATGCAAGAATTGCCCTCTGATGCCTTCAATCGCGCCAGTGATCTGCCCAGGGATCAGACCCTGGCGTTGATGCGCGTTCAGGAGGCCCTGGATCAACTGGAGGCAGCGATTCTCAGCAGTCCCCGTTTGTTCTGGTCGCGCACTCTCATCGACGAAGAGAAGATCCTGGAGCAGTTGGACTTCATCCGCCTTAACCTGCCCACCGCTCTAGAGGAAGCTGAGGAAGTGCTGCGCCAGCGGGATCAAATCTTGGCTGAGGCCCATCGCTACGCCCAAGAGATCGTGGCCATGGCCCAGCGCCGGGCCGAGCAGCTTGTGAGCGAATCCACCATCCTCCGCCAGGCCCAAGCTCAGGCGGAACAGTTGTTGCGGCAAACCTACCAACAGAGCGAGGAGGTGTGGCGACAGACCCTCCAGGAGTCAGAGCGTCTCCAGCGGGAGGCCCACCGCTACGTGGATCAGGTTTTGCAGGATCTGGAGATGCGGCTACTGGAGTCGCTGCGGGTGATCCGCAACGGCCGACAAAGCCTGCAAACCTGAGCCCGCTCCTGACTAGCAGAAGGCGGCGCAAGCCCCAGCTTTAGGCCAGGCGGCGCTGCCGTGAGGGCTCAGCTTCCTGGGAAGTTATAAGCCGCAGGCGCTATGCAGCCTCTGGGTCAATGGGGAGTGTTCACCTGCCCGGGTTTTAAGTCATATTAAGAGTAGCATCCGGACTTCCCTACCCTACAAACCGGGGTAGCCAAGCCAAGCTTCCTCCGGCAAGACGAAGACAAGTCTTGGATGTGTGGCCCGGAACTCAAGGCGCTGGAGATTGCCGTGGCAGGCAAGGGATCTTGAGCTTTGGCGGCAGGCTGGCGCAGCTTTTCTTTGGCCGACTGAGAGCGTGTTTCCCTACTTCTCAGTGAGTGCCCCAGAACTGTACCCCTCGAGCCACCTTCCTCAGCGGGCTCTCTCCTCAGCCTGCGAGTTCTGGTTTTTGTCCCTTTTGGGAGTTCCTTAGTCGTCTAGGAGATTCTATGGCCATTGAACCGAAAGCTCGTAAGAACCGCGAAAGCGCTAAATCCCGTTCCCGCAGCCGTCGTCGAGAGTCAACCAAAGCAAGCAATTTGGACGCTAACCTCTCCCTGCCCAAGTTGATCCAAGAGAATGCGGTGCTCCAGTCGCGCAGTCAATTGTTGCTGATGTACAGTGACTTTCAAACCGAAATGCCCAACGATGGCAAGACAGGCGTTGGCACCTGGCTGCGAGCCCGCCTCAAAGAGCACGGCATGCCTAGCTTACTGCGTTTTGGCCCGCGTTCCTGCCCCCAGGTCTTCCGCCGCGATGAATTCTCCGAGTGGATGATGCTGGCTCTCAACACCCCCAGTTCCAAAAACGAGAACGCCTAGTAGAAGAAGCTGAGGCAGCAAACCTAGACTGCGCTAGCGGGTTGGGCTGGGGAAGCCTGGGCGGTTTGAATTTTCCCAGCTTGCCCGCTATTCCCGGGGCGCCCATTGAGGGAAGCGGGTGACCTAGGCTCCTTCTCCTCCTCTGCAAGCAGCAGCTCCCGGATCAGACGGGCTGCCAGGCGTTGCAGCCAGCGGGAGGCCAACTGCCGCCCCAGCTGTTGAGCTTCTGGTTTGGCGGCTACCTTGGCCACTAGAGGCAAAAGCTGCAGCGGCTGAAAGGCGGGGTTGCTGCTGAGAATTGACCACAGACGTTGCAGATGGGTTAGGCCATCTGCAGATCCGTTGCCTGAGTTGGAAAAGAGGATATCCACCAGCTGCTCTCGCAGGAAGGCTCCCCGCTCCGAAAAGAGGAAATCAACGGCTTTTTCTAGGGATCCCTGCAAGTCAAAGTCTTCGCTGTTGACGGCATTGCGCAGCAGATTTTCCAAGCGGTTCCAGCGAAATTGTCCCTGGCTAAACAGCAGCTCTCGCAGAGCTTCCCGCAGCTCTGGAGCGGGATCAGTTAGGAGCCGCTGGGCCACATAGGGATAGGCTACGCTCAAGACCTTGAAGTTGGGATCCAGACCGATGGCAATTCCCTCGAGGGTGAGCAGTGAGCGGATGATCAGAGCGTAGTAGGCAGGTACGCGAAAGGGAAAGTTGTACATCACCCCCGAGAGGCGATCGGTAATGCTTTTGAAATTCAGCTCGGCCACGGGCTTGCCTAGGGCCTCGGCGAAGACGTCCTCCAAGGCGGGGATGATGGGGGTGAGATCGGTGTCGGGATCTAGGAACTCCAGATCCACGTAGTCCTGGGCCAAGGCGGCAAAATCCCGGTTTACCAAGTGGACAATTGCCTTGATGAGGCCGTAGCGCTGGTGCGGCTGGATGGTGCTCATCATCCCAAAGTCGATGTAGGCCAGCCGCCCGTCGTACATAGCCAAGAGGTTGCCCGGATGGGGATCGGCATGGAAAAAGCCGTGCTCCAAGAGCTGCTTCAGAGAGCAGTTGACCCCGATCTCGATGAGGTGCTGCCCGTTTAGCCCGGCAGCGGCGATTTTGTCAAGCTGGGTCAGCTTGATGCCGTCGATCCACTCCATTGTCAGCACCTTGGTGCGGGTGTACTCCCAATAGATTTTGGGAGCGTAGATGGAGGGGTGGCGGTACAGCTCTAGGAAGCGCTCGGCGTTGCGGCCTTCCTGGGTGTAGTCCATCTCTTCGTACAGCCGCCCAGCAAACTCATCGACAATGCCCACCAGGTCGCTGCGGATGCGGCGGAAGGTGCGCTTGGCCCAGGCGGCTAGGCTGCGGATGATGTACATGTCCAGGGAAATGCGCCCGATCAAATCGGGCCGCTGCACCTTGACGGCAACTTTCTCTCCCGTGTGCAGATACGCCTGGTAAACCTGCCCCAGGCTGGCCGCGGCAACCGGTTCCGGGCCGATCTCGCGAAAGATCTGCTCTATTGGCTGGCCGATTTGCGCCTCGATGAGAGCAAAGGCAGTGGCATTGTCGAAGGGGGGCAGCTCATCCTGCAGCTTGGCCAGCTCTTCCAGAAAAAGGGGCGAGACCAGGTCGGGACGGGTGGAGAGGGCCTGGCCAATTTTGATGGCTGTCGGCCCCAATTCCGTGAGGATCTCCCGCAGCCGCGCCGCATGCTTGCGTCGGTTCTTCAGCTCTACCCCCCGCCAGCGATCCCACAAGACCCAGATCAACAGCCCCAAAAAGGGGGCAATCAACTGAAAAAGACGCCCCAGCACCAGATCCCAGCGCCCCCGATACTGCCTAGCCAACTCCTCTGGGTCATAACGCAGAGCCGGCTGCAAGGGCTGCTGCCCCGATCCAGGCAAAGGCTGCTCTGCCACCGCTGGCTGGGCTGCGGCCGCTGTCGACAGTGTTGCGCCCATAGAAGTCCCGACGGATCTCGTAACACATCTTAACTTGCTGGGTTGGCAAGCGGCTTGTGGGCTGGGGGGTTGATCTGGGGCGGACAAAGATATCCTGAAATAGGCACAGACTGGGCACAAAGTTTAAGCCGATGGGTTAGCCGCTAAGCCCGCGGGGCAGCCCACCAGGTCAGCATGGAAAGGCGGTCTTTTCTCCAAAAACTACTCCTAGCTGCTGCTGGCCTTGGTTTGTCTCCCGGCTGGCTAACCAGGCAGGCTAGGCGCTATGGACAAGCTCTAGCAGCCACCTCCCGCAAGTTGGCTCTTCTCATTGGCATTAACCGCTACCCTGGCGAGGGATCCCCGCTGCAGGGCTGTGTAACCGACGTAGAGCTGCAACGGGAGCTGCTGCTGTACCGCTTTGGCTTTGAACCGGCAGGCATTCTCGCCCTCACCGATGGAGCGGCTACGCCAAGCGCAGTCCAAGCGGCCTTTGCCGAGCACTTGGGGGGCCCAACTCAGGCGGCGGAAAAAATAGTGGTCGTGCAGTTTAGTGGCTACGGCCAGTGGCGGGCGGGATCGGCCCCGGATCAGTGGCAGCCGGCTTTGCTGTTGTCGGGCTCCGAAAGCCTGGCGGCCATGGAGCTGGAGCGCTTTTTCCAGCTTGTGCAAAACTTGGGCACGGCCCAGGTCACAACCATACTCGATTGCGGCTTTACCCACATCCCACCTGCCCTACGAGGCAACCTCCAACTGCGCTCCCGCCCACCTGTCCCGCCAGCAGCCTCCAAGGTGCTGGATCCCGGTCAGCCATCCTCTGCAGAAGGGCAGCAAGTTTGGCCCCCTCGGCCCAAAGGCTTGTTGATTGCTGCCACCACTCCCCAAGACTTGGCAGCGGAAGCTGCTTGGCCGGGATTTCATGCAGGAGTGCTCACCTACCTGCTGACCCAGTACCTGTGGGAGACCACGCCCCCTGCCCGCCTGCTAGTTGCTTTCAACCAGGTGGTCAGTCGGCGGGAGCTGGGCCTCTTTTCTTGTCAGCACCCTACCCTGGAGGGCAAAGAAATAGCTCGACAAGTCCCCCCCTACTTCCTCATTCCCTCCCAGACAGCGGCTAGCGGGGTCATCCAGGAGGTGAGGGGGAGCCGTGCTCAGGTGTGGCTAGGGGGGATCCCAGCGGCAGCCCTGTGTGGTCTCCAGCCGGGCACCCTTCTGGCTCCCCTTGTTGCTGATCCTGCTGCTCCAACGACGCCGCTTCTGATTCGTTCCCGCAGTGGGCTGTTGGCGCAGGTCCAAGCGGTCGGCGGGGAAGATCAGTTTCCCCCCGTAGGCACGCTGGTGCGAGAGCAGTTGCGCGCTCTCTCGAGCAGCCTCAAGCTCTTGGTGGGGTTAGAAGACAGCCTGGGCCGCGTTGAAAGAGTGGATCTGACCAACGCCATCGCCGGCTATAGCTGGATGGAGACGGCCAACCCGCGCGAGCGCCAGGTGGATTGCCTGCTGGGCCGCATCACCCCAGAGATGGCTGCCGCCTTTCAAGGGGACGCTCTGCCCAAGCGCCTGGAAGTCGGCAGCTACAGCCTCTTTTGGCCGGGGCGAGAGCTGCTTCTCAATTCCTGTGGCCCAGCGGGCGAAGCGGCAACTACGGCAGTGCAGCGGCTGGCCTCCCGTCTGGCCCATCTGCTGGCGGCCAAGCGCCTGCGGACCACCCTCAACGCTGCCATCTCGTCGCTGGGGGTGGTGGGGGAACTGTCCACCCGAGGTAAAACCCCCTCGTGGGCAGTGCGGCCTCCTCAAGGGGCCTCTGCTCCTGCTGAGCTGGGCATGCCTCGCTTCCTGCGCGGGGATCCCCTCTATCTCACGCTGCGCAACGAGGGCGAGCAGGATCTGTTCGGCTATCTGTTGATGGTCGATTCCAGCGGGCAACTGCACCTGCTGGCTCCGGTGCCCCAGGACAACCTTGCCCTGCCGCTGCGCCTAGAGGCTAGGGGCAGCCTGACCATACCACCCCCGCCTGAGATGGCCGTCCGTGAGCCGCGCTCCGTCCTCAACCCCGATTTGCTTACCTGCCACGCCCAGGGACTGACCGAGTTACTGTTTGTGGCCAGCACCCGTCCCCTCTCTGCTAGCCTGGAGGCCCTCAAGGCCATGGCCCGCCAGCAGGGGGTAACCCGTTCGCCGATGTTGCTGAGCAAGCCGCTGGAGTGGACGCAAATCCTTTTCGAGGAGTTGACTTACCGCGCTGAGGAGGGGGCCCCTGACTTGCGTTGGCTGGATCCGGCTCAATCGGTCACGCTTTCCCTTACTTATCTCTTGGTTTAGCTCAGCAGTAGAGCAAACAGGCCACAGAGAGCAATACCATCGAAAACCCCAGCCCCGCCAATGCTGAGGATGCCTGAGCAACTGCGCCGCAACACCTCTGGTAGGTGCAGCAGATCCGCTCCAATCACCGTGCCCAAAACCCCTCCGGCAAAAGCCACCGCCGGCGCCTGATCTCCAGCCCAGAACAGAGCGGCCAAAGCCGCTGTAGCCGGAGCCACCAGGGGATTCATCTGAATGCCGATCCCGGGCACTACGTGGGAAGCGTAGTAGCTAACCAAAGTTACCAGCGCCGCTACGGCTAGGATCAACAGCCCACTGGCCCGGCCAAATTGATACAGGGCCAAGAGCAGCGGGATCAGGCCCCCGCCCACGTTCAGGGCAACCACCGTCTCCTGAGAGAGCTTGGCCAACGGGATCCCCCAAAATTGCCGCATCCACAGGCTGGCCAGGTCTTCCACCAGAGTTACCTCGCACCTGACGCGGTAGAGGGGAATATTGACCGAGCTGCCCACCAGGATGGCCAGCAGCAGTAACAGGGCCCCATCTCGGGAAAAGCCCAACTTCCCTGCCGCCAGCGCTACCACATCCACTGCTAGCCCCAGCCAGAGGAAGGGCAATAGCAGTAGAAGCATTAAAAACAACAACAGTGAGACTGGCAGGTAGAACATGGCGGAGATTCCCTTTCCCCTATCCTATCAGGGCCCAAGCTGACTTCCCCAACCTTGGCCAGAAAAAAAGATCCCCACCTTTCACAAGTAAGCCTCAAGTAGGCTCTGTTAGACCGAAGATTTTATTGCGAATATTTTGAGCAATCTCGTAACCAGCACGCTGATCGCTAGGAGTCTTAGCTAGGGAAATTTGATAGCGGTTATCCCCGTGAAATCTAATCACAACATAATTTTTCTCTGAAACAACCTCAAAACCAAGCTTATGCAACTCTGCTTCATAACTATTATCGCACCATTTGCGGTAGTCTCTGAACAAATGATTTATATCTTCCCTAAGCCTTTGACGATAACTCTTACCTTCGTTTGCATGGTTATTCTGAATTAGGTCTTGGAGTATATGCTGGACTCTACTTCCCTTATGCACCTGATCGGCTGCTCTACTCAAGATCTCTAAGATAAAACTCTTGGCTTCTTCTCGATAAAAATCTCTTTCGCTTCTTGCTAAGACTATAGTATTAGTGTCGGCTTGCGCGAGATCCTCAATTCTCCGCCGAAGCTGTGCCCGCAGATGATCCAGTTCCGCTTGCTGACCTTGTAGCTGCTGCTCTTGTTTCTGAACTTGCTCAGACAAGTTCATGGCATTCTGCCGCCATTCTTGCCGCTCAGTTTCGAGCTGTTCTAGGAGCTTCTGATACTCTGCTAGATCAGTCTCAAGTCTCTGGAGCTTCTCTTCCCGCTGTTGGAGCTGGGTTCGGAGCTCATTCAGTTGATTTTCATAGCTACGTAGCTGCTGCTCCTTTTCTTCTATTTGCCGGGAGAGCTCCTCAATCTGCCGAGAGAGCCCCTCAATCTGGCTTCTCAAAGCTCGAGCCCGACTGCCGTGACGTTGGGCAACTTCCGCGGCTACCGCACTCCCAATTCCAGCGACTAGACCCACTCCCCCGGCCTTACTGAGTCGATCCAGGGGCGCGGCAGCTATACCAGCAGCGGCGAGGGCAGTAACGAGGTGAACATAGAAGGGCTTGCGTAAGTCCATTGAGAACCCCAGCTAGGCAGGAAGCTAGAGCTCAAGATATAGAGAACTCCACTTCCAGAAGAGGCGCTCTGAAGAATTGTTAAATTACGAAAAATTACGAAAAAGAGGCCCGCTGCTGCCTTTCCCCGAGGACTTGCAAGCCGTGATGCTCGTGTGCTGAATTAGCCTGTTTATTGAACAAGTTATGGGATCCCGGCCACTCCCGTTTGGCGGGCCGCTTGGATCACGGCGGCAGCTACCTGAGGAACCACCCGCCCATCGAAGACTGAGGGGATGATCCACTGGGGATCCAAGTCTTCAGGTGAAATCAAATTGGCGATGGCGTGGGCGGCAGCCAGGCACATCTCGGTGTTGATCTGCTGGGCGCGGCAGTCAAGAGCGCCGCGAAATACCCCCGGAAAGGCCAGCACGTTGTTGATCTGGTTGGGGTAGTCGCTCCGACCCGTAGCCATCACGGCGACTCGATCCGCCACTAGCTCGGGCTGGATCTCGGGCACTGGGTTGGCCAGGGCAAAGACGATGGGATCTGGCGCCATTGTCTCCACCATCTCCGGCGTCAGGGCATTGGCCACGCTTACCCCAATGAACACATCCGCTCCCACCAAAGCCTCTGCCAGGGATCCGCTCTCCTCAACGGCGATGGCTGCCTTTTCCGGGGTGAGGTCAGAGCGGGAGCGGCTGAGGATCCCTTGGCGGTCGCAGACAACAACATGGGTAGCCCCCGCCCGCTGCAGCAGGTGCGTCACGGCAATTCCAGCTGCCCCTGCACCGTTGATGACAATACGCACCTGGTCCAGGTTTTTTTTGACCACCTTCAAGGCATTCAGCAGAGCTGCTAGCACCACAATTGCCGTGCCGTGCTGATCGTCGTGAAACACGGGCAGGTTGAGGCGGGCTTTGAGCTGGGATTCAATAGCAAAGCAGCGGGGGGCGCTGATGTCTTCCAGGTTGAAGCCGCCAAACCCCGGCGCCAGGCGCACCACTGTCTCCACGATTTCTGCCACCTCCTGCGTGGCCAGGCAGAGCGGGAAAGCATCGATATCGGCAAAGCGCTTAAACAGGGCTGCTTTCCCCTCCATCACGGGCAAAGCGGCCTCCGGGCCGATGTTTCCCAGGCCCAGCACGGCACTGCCGTCGGTAACGATGCCCACACAGTTCCCCTTGATGGTGTACTCATAGACAGCGCTGGGATCGGCGGCAATCTCCAGCGCCACCCGGCCCACGCCCGGGGTATAGGCCATGGCCAGGTCAGCGGTGCTCTCCAGGGGGCTTTTGGCCACCACCTGCAACTTTCCCCCTCGATGCAGCTCAAAGGTGCGATCCACCACCCGTTCCACCTTCACATTCGGCAAAGAGGCAACGGCGGCCTGAATTTGCTGGGCGTGCTCGCTGCTAACGGCATCGACACAGATCTCCCGCACGGTTTCAGCAGCCGATTGGTGGATGAGGTCGATCCGGCTGAGGCTGCCGCCCACCTCGGCAATGGCTTGAGTGACACGGGCCAGGGCTCCGGGCCGGTTGGGCAGACGTAGGCGTAGGGCAATACTGTAGCTGGCGCTGGGAGTGAGCTGGGTCATAGTCAAACTGCCCTTAGCAGAGTCAAGAGGCTACCCCCGCCGCAGCACCCACGGGGGAGTAGAATTGAGAAGCGCAAGAGACTCTTTCGCGTTAGCCTTGACAACTTTCGATCCCGACCTCAACACCTTAGCCAATTGGTTGGAAGGCTACTACAGCAACCGCGCTCAGGCAATGGCGGAGCCGGTGTGGTTTGTGCCGGTAAGCCTTTGGTACGTGCGTCTGCCTCACCTGTTTCCCGAGGGAATTGGCTTTTTTACCGAGCAGTTTAACGAACACACACCGGGCCGATTCTACCGCAGCCGAGTGCTACAGCTGCTGGCGGATCCCTTGCGGATAGAAAACTACAAGTTGCGAGATCAAGCGGCTTGGGCAGGCGCCTCCCAGGATCCGCAGCGTTTAGCGCAGCTGTCACTCTCAGACCTCGAGCATTTGCCGGGCTGCCGTATTTTGGTCGAGAAACGCCCAGGCTGCTTTCACGGCGAGATGCTGCCAGGGGGAGCTTGCCGCCTCAACCCCGGCGACAGTACCTATATCCACATTGAGTTCGACCTCACAGCTCGGGAATTCATCAGCTGGGATCGCGGCTTCGACGCCACCACTGGTCAGCAAACTTGGGGATCCCGCGCTGGCCCCTACCGCTACCAGAAAGGGATCCCTCCCCGCCCATAGAAATAGATAGAGGGTAGGCTGGATTAGGGGAGCAAGAAAGGAAACAGGTCGCGAACTCCTTTGCGCAGCTTGAGTAGAAAGATCAGCCGTTCCACCTTTGGCGAAACTGATCCCATGGCGGGACGGGTTGCTAGCTCTGCCTGCAGCTTCTGTGCTTCGCTGGCAGTGAGGAGCTGGTTATCAACCGGCGAACGGGCACGCAGGTCAGGTTGAGCCCGCAACACCTCCTCGGGAATCTCGGAAGCTGGCGGCAATGACCAGGCTTGGCTACCCCAAAGCAGCAACAAGCCGCTGCAGCCACCCAGTCCCAGCCTCCAGAGCATCCGGCCGCTTCTCCTCGCGTTTAGCTGGCCATAGCTTCCGAGCGCTCCTGGATTACCCGGTCGACAATTCCATAGGCCTGGGCTTCTGTAGCCGAGAGGTAAAAGTCTCGCTCCACGTCCCGCTCAATTTTCTCCAGCGGCTGGCCGGTCATTTGCGACAGCAGCTCGTTCATGCGCCGTTTAACCCGCAGCGTTTCGCGGGCTCGAATTTCAATGTCGCTGGCTTGGCCTTGGATCATTCCCAGCGAAGGTTGGTGCAGCATGATGCGAGCGTGGGGCAGGGCAAAGCGTTTTCCCTTGGTGCCGGCAGCCAGCAAAAAGGCTGCCATTGAGGCCGCTTGGCCCACGCAAACCGTAACGATGTCCGGCTTGACGTGGTTCATGGTGTCATAAATGGCCATCCCTGCCGTCACAGAGCCGCCGGGGGAATTGATGTACATCACGATATCTTTTTGGGGGTCCTGGGAATTGAGGTAGAGCATTACCCCCACAATGGTATTGGCCAAGTTGTCGTCAATCGGCTCGCCAATAAACAAAATCCGCTCTTGGTAGAGGCGGTCATCGAGGCTAATCCATTGGGTGTAAGGATCGCCGGGCAAACGGTAGGGAACGCGAGGCACTCCAATTGGCATAGATGTCTCCTGGCAAAGTTTGAACCAGAATAGGGCGCTTGCCAAATTGCTCCCGCACTCAGGCTTAGCCAAGGCAAAACCCGCCACAGCCCAGTGCGGGTATTTCAAGGTTGACCCTTAGGTTTTGGCTGCTGCCAACTTTGGCAAGCCTTTGGAGCTGGTCAGCACCTGGTCAATGAGGCCATAGGCCTTAGCCTCTTCCGGGGTCATGAAAAACAGCCGCTCCGTGTCCTTTTTAATGCGCTCCACGGGCTGACCCGTGCTGCGGGAGAGTTCCTCCAGCATCATGTTGCGCAAGGTCAGGATCTCGCGGGTGCGAATTTCAATGTCGCTGGCCTGTCCACGGGCACCCCCATAGGGCTGATGCAGCACAATCGTGGCATTGGGCAAGCTAGCCCGAAACCCCTTAGCACCCGCTGCCAACAGCATGGCCGCCATGCCAACGGCAGTACCAATGCAGATAGTATGCACTGGCGGCTTGATGTAGTTCATGGTGTCCAGAATGGCAAAGGCTGCCGTGTCGTAGTTATAGGTGCCCGTTGAGTTGATGTACATCTTGATCGGCTTTTCCCGATCCTCGTACTGCAAGTACAGCAGCTGCTCAATGATTAGCTTGGTGACGTTGGCATTTGACTCTTCCGCCAGAGGTAAACCCAGGTAAACAATGCGCTCCTGGAGCAGCAGGGAAGCTAGATCCGGGGGAGGCGTCCGAACCGGAGCGCCACCGTAGTAATAGTAGGTAGATTGCACCATGCCAGAGTTCTCCTATAGCCAATCCCTTGTTAGTCAAGAACAAGGGATCCGGAAATAGCAGCGGATCCCTTGTCCAGTAACCAGCAACAGAAGAGCGTCCTGGCGACCTTACTCAGCTCCCTGCGGCAAGAGCACCCGATCTGACTGCGTGACTAGGACTTTGGGCTTGCGCTCCTCGTCCACGTCGATGAGCACCTCAGATCCCTCTTTGACGCGGCCAGTCAAGATCTCCTCTGCCAGCAGGTCTTCCAACAGGCGCTGGATGGCCCGGCGCAGGGGACGTGCCCCGTAGCTGGGGTTGTAGCCCTCCTCCACCAGCAGGTCTTTGAAGCGATCGCTGACCGTGAGGTGAATTTTCTTCTCCTTCATGCGGTCGAAGACTTCCTTGAGCAGGATGTCGGCGATCTGCTTCACCTCGTCCTTGGTCAGTTGCCGGAAGACGATGATCTCGTCCACCCGGTTGAGGAACTCGGGCCGGAAATACTGCTTCAGCTCTTCGTGCACCAGGTTGCGGATGCGGTTGTAGTTGGCCTCTTCCTCATTGGTGTTGAACTCAAAGCCAAGGCTGCCGCCGCCCTTCTCGATGACCTTGGAGCCAATGTTAGAGGTCATCACGATCAACGTGTTCTTGAAGTCCACCGTGCGACCTTTGGCATCTGTCAGGCGGCCATCTTCGAGAATCTGCAGCAGCAGGTTAAACACATCCGGGTGAGCTTTCTCAACCTCGTCAAAAAGCACCACCGTGTAGGGGCGGCGCCGCACCGCTTCGGTCAGCTGACCCCCCTCGTTGTAGCCGACGTAGCCGGGCGGGGATCCAATAAGCTTGCTGACCGTGTGCCGCTCCATGTACTCCGACATGTCAAGGCGGATCATGGCTGACTCGGAGCCGAAGAAGTAGGCGGCTAAGGCCTTGGTCAGCTCCGTTTTGCCCACCCCAGTTGGGCCGCAGAAGATGAAGCTGGCGATGGGGCGATTGGGATTTTTCAATCCCACGCGCGCGCGACGAATGGCGCGAGAGATAGCCCGCACAGCCTCATCTTGGCCGACAATGCGCTGGTGCAGGGTCTCCTCCATGTGGAGCAGCTTCTCCGACTCACTTTCGGTGAGCTTGGCCACCGGCACCCCTGTCCAAGCGCTCACCACCTGGGCCACATCTTCCTCCGTTACCTCTGGCAGCTCCGTGCGGCTGCTGTCCTCGGCTTTCTTGGCCGCTGCAATGGCGCGGATCTGCTGCCTAATCTCCATCTCCCGATCCCGCAGCTCACCGGCCCTGTCGAAGTCCTGGGCTCGCACTGCGGCATCCTTCTCCCTGAGAACCCGCCGCAGCTCCTGATCCAGCTCCCGCGCCGCTGGCGGCAGTTGGGAGTTGATCAAGCGCACTCGCGAAGCCGCTTCGTCGATGAGGTCAATGGCCTTGTCGGGCAAGAAGCGGTCGGAGATGTACTGGTCGGCCAGCTTGGCTGCCGCCTCCAGAGCCGCATCGGAGATCCTCAGCTTGTGGTGCTGCTCATAGCGCTCCCGCAGGCCATAGAGAATCTCAATGGTCTCAGCCACGCTCGGCTCGCCCACCATGATGGGCTGGAAGCGGCGCTCCAGAGCCGGATCTCGCTCAATGTGCTTGCGGTACTCATCCAGAGTGGTGGCCCCGATGCACTGTAGCTCGCCGCGAGCCAAAGCCGGCTTGAGGATGTTGGCAGCATCGATAGCACCCTCCGCCGCCCCCGCCCCAATCAGGGTATGCACCTCGTCGATGACCAGGATGATGTTGCCGGCGTTGCGGATCTCATCCATGATCTTCTTGAGGCGCTCTTCAAACTCGCCGCGGTACTTGGTGCCAGCCACCAACAGGCCGATGTCCAAGCTGATCACTCGCTTGTCGGCCAAGATGTCGGGCACATCGCCTTGCACAATGCGCTGGGCCAAACCTTCGGCAATGGCGGTTTTGCCAACCCCCGGCTCGCCGATGAGGACGGGGTTGTTCTTGGTGCGGCGGCCCAAGATTTGGATCACCCGCTCGATCTCCCGCGTCCGGCCTACCACTGGATCCAGCTTGCCTTCCTGAGCCAGTTGAGTCAGGTTGGTGCCAAATTCATCCAGGGTAGGTGTCTTAGTACGGCTAGAGGAGCCACCGCCTGCCGTTACTTCGGCGGTTTCGCCCAGCATGCGGATGACTTGGGTGCGCACCTTGGACAAATCCACCCCCAGGTTTTCCAGAACGCGGGCGGCTACTCCCTCCCCTTCTCGGATCAGGCCCAGGAGTAGGTGCTCCGTGCCAATGTAGTTGTGGCCAAGCTGGCGCGCCTCTTCTAAGGAGAGCTCCAGCACTCGCTTGGCGCGAGGAGTAAAGGGGATCTCAACAGCCACAAAGCCGGATCCCCGACCGATAATTTTCTCAACCTCAATTCTGGCGTCTTTTAAGTTGACCCCCATAGATTTGAGGACTTTGGCGGCGATCCCCGTGCCCTCGCCAATGAGCCCCAGCAAAATTTGCTCAGTGCCAACGAAATTGTGACCTAACCGCCTGGCCTCCTCCTGGGCCAGCATGATCACCTTGATGGCCTTTTCTGTAAAGCGTTCAAACATGATCCTCGAGCTCCCTACGCCTGCATCAAGGCGGACCTGATAGGCCTGATCCTAACACAGGATTCAGGCCAGCTAAGGGACAGCGAACACCCCAGACGAAAAATCATCTGGGACTGGAACGCGCCTGGAGAGATTTGAACTCCCGACCGCGTGGTCCGTAGCCACGTGCTCTAGTCCACTGAGCTACAGGCGCAAGAGGGGTAGACTAGACTATCTGGCTGTCATCTACTGATGGACATCCCTAAACATGGCTTACACATTGTAGCACAAGAGCATCTCTTGATATCCGCCACCATTCAAGAAGGCCCTGCCCAGGAGGGGGGGTACCCTTGAATGGCTCAGTCGTCCGAGGGTTCTATCTCGGGATCCAAGCTCTTGGCGGTAAGGCGCAGGGCCTCTGCCTGCTCCATCACCCGTGGCGCTTGCACTGCCGCCTCAACCCCTTGCCGATAGCTCTCCCACAGGGGCATTTCCGGGTAGGTCTGCTGCAATTCCTTGATCTGATCCAGCAGAGCCTCTAGCCAGCCAGACGTACCCCAGGTGAGCAAAAACTGCAGGGGATTCCAGAGGTTGAGCTGCCGCCCCAACTCGTTGAGGCTTTCGTTGCGAAGGGGCGGGTCGAAGATGTCGGCCACCGTCATCAACTGGCGCCCCAGTAGTGGCCTGAGGGTTGTCTCAGCAGCCTCCACAACGGCGGGAAGGGCGGCTTGGATGCGCTCGGGACTGGGAATGTGCCGGGCCTGGGGCAAAGCTTGCAGCAGCAGCTCCAGGCGTCGTTCAGCTTCTGCCGACTCTAAAGCCGCTTCTAGGGTTGTGCCCACACTGAGAAACACTTCCCCCGTCAACAGCCGCACAGCGTCGATAACCAGGTGATACAGGGGAGGGATCACCAGCTTGATCCATTCGCTTTGGAAAAACTCCCGCAGCCGTCGCGCCAGATAGTCCCCCACCTGCGTGGTTTGGATCCCCAGTTGGGTGAGGGAGAGGTACCAGTCGGGGGGGGATCCTTTGGGATCGAGCCACTGGCGAAGGGTTTGCCACTCCTCTTCGGTGAGGGCAGTTCGCCCCTGCTTTAAGACGCTGCGCCGCAGCTTGCCCTCGGCATTCAAGAGCTTGCGCAGCTCCGGCGTGCCCAGCAGAGAGAGGGCCCCTGCCGATCCCACGCTGCCGATCTCGACGGCAATGAGGGCGGCCAAGAGGGCGGCTGAGGCTTTCACCTGGATCTCGCCGCTTTTGTCCACCACCAGAGGTAGGCGGCTATTGCCATAGGCCCGCAGGCTCATCGCCTCCAAGGTGGAGCGTTGCTCAGCGGTTAAGGCCCCTGCCCAAGAAGGGATGCCGTTGGTTTCTGCCCCAGAATAGGCCTGGTCCTGCAGGCTGTGATACAGCAGGCTGGCCACCCAGGCGCGGTCGGCGGCCCGTTCCAGAGAGCCAATGACCACCTCCCATTGGCGGGGGCTGAGCAGAGGCAAAAGCGCTTGCAGGTCTTGCTGGAGCGGCTCTGGAGAGCTGGTGGCTCTCGCTTTGTCTAAGGTTGCCTGCAGCCGATCCCTCGCCTCGCGGCACAGGCCGCCCCACTCCAGTTGCAAACGAGCTAGGGTTTGCTGCAGGGTTTCTTCAGAGCGCCGGGGCAGCTCCTGCCAGCCCGCTTCCAGTTGCCGCCACAGCCCCTCCCAGTTCAGGTCCCCCGCCCTACCGGATGAAGGTGGAGAGTTCGCCGGCGCGGCGGGCCTGTTGGGATCAAGATTGGGGGAGAAGAGGTTAGGCATGGGCAAACTGGGCCGCAGGGGAATTACCGGCATTATAGCTAGGGGTAAAAGGCAAGCTGCGGTAAGCCCAAGGTTTCCGGCCACCCCATCATTAGGTTGAGGCATTGCACCGCCTGCCCGGCCTGTCCCTTCATGAGGTTGTCGATTACCGACAGGACAATGACTCGGTTGGTGCGGGTATCCACTTCCACCCCGATCATGCAGGTGTTGGTGCCGGCAACCCACTTGGTTTGCGGGTAAACGCCGCGGGGCAGCACCTTGACCCAGGGGGATTGGCGATAGAAGGCGTTGTAGATGGTGATGAGATCTTCGCCCACGAGGCCGGGATCCCGCAGGTTGGCGTACAAGGTGACGTGGATACCCCGCACCATCGGCACGAGGTGGGGCGTAAATTGTACAGTGATGGGGGTGTGGGTGAGGTCACTGCAGGCCTGCTCGATCTCGGGCGTGTGCCGGTGTTGGGCCACGCCATAGGCCCCCAGAGAGCCATCTACCTCGGCAAATAGGGATCCCAGCTTGGGGGTGCGGCCCGCGCCAGAGACGCCGGACTTGGCATCGAAAATAAGGCTGTCCAGCTCCACCAACCCCTGGCGCAGCAGGGGGGCAACCGCCAACAGGGAGGCGGTGGGGTAGCATCCGGGGCAGGCTACCAGTTGGGCTTGGGCAATGGCCTCCCGGTAGAGTTCTGGCAGCCCGTAGACCGCTTGCTCGTTGGCCTGGCGATAGGCAGGGCTGGGCCAGTTGGGATCCGTCTGCCCCAGGCGATACCAGGATTGGTAGGTGGCCAGGTTGCGAAAGCGATAGTCTGCCGAGAGATCTAGAACTTTGCACCCTTTGGCTAGCAAAGGCGGCGCCAAGTCTGCTGCCAGGCCATTGGGCAGAGAGAGGAAGACAACGTCGCTGCTGGCGGCAATGGCCTCCACATCTACCGGCTGGATGGTCAAATCCACCGCTTGGGCCAGGTGAGGGTAGAGATCCCCGTAGCGTTTGCCGGCGCTGTCTTGACCGGCCAGGTAGGTGATCTGCACGCCGGGATGCTCGCTGAGCAGCCGCACCAACTGCACCCCTCCATAGCCGGAGGCCCCGACGATGGCGACGCGGACAGGATTGGTGGGAGGAAGAGAGTGAGGCGCCGTAGTGGCCATGGGGGCTGCCTGTGCAGAATTGCAAAACTGACGGTTTGCCTTACTATTTATCGCATTTGCCGCTGCCTTGGTTGAACTCACCTGCTCTGTTGGGCTCAGTGTTGCCTGAGCCGGGAGTTATACTGGGCTCACGCGAGCCGCCCAAGCCTCGGCAGCCGCCTTGGCTGTTGAGGTCTTGCCCAGGGATGTTCCCTACCTCGTCGGGAAGTGTTGTATGTACTACGAACAATTGATCAACATGATCCTGTGAGCCCGCGGCCAAAGCAGCTGTCACGGCCTGGATCAGGAAACGTTGACCCTCTACTCCGAAGGCCCCTACACCCTCTACAAGCTCACCTCCCATTTCGACCGCCGCTCCATTTTTGTTTTGGCCCAAAACCAGCAGGAGGTGTTTGTCTCCGGAGATGCGTTTCACAGCAAGTTGATCCCGGGAGAATGGCAGGAGTGGCTGCACCAGAAGGCTTTGGCTGTTGCCGCCGAGACACCCCAGGCCAGCTAGCCGGCGAGGGCCAAAACGCCGGGCTGAACCTGCCGGGGCACCACTGAGAGCCGATCCAACTCCGCACAATAGGCCAGGTCGCTGTCGCTTTCAGGGCTAATGGCCAGTAGCCGCTGCCCATGGCTGGAGCGCCGCAACAGGCCCAGGAGATTGTCTTGCCAAGTTTGGTAGAGGGCCAGGGCGGCCACCGCCTCGTCGTTGCCCAACTGCTCCTCCGAACAGCCCAGGCGATGCAGAATGGCTCCGGCACAGGCGGTGTCTTCCAAAGCAAAAGCCCCCTCCCAGCCAGCTCCCACCAGCCACACCTCGGCAAAAGCTCCTTGCCTGAGAAACTCCACCACTGCTCCCAAGTTCACCAGGGCTGCTGTGATCAACACCGGGATCCCTTCTAAGCGCTGAAGGGTGCGGGTGCCGTTGGTGGTGCTCATGAAGATACGCTTGTCCCGCACACGCTCCGGCGTATACTCGCGGGGGGAGTTGCCTAGGTCAAAGCCCGCCACCGTTTTGCCGCCTCGCTCGCCGGCCAAGAGCCGTTTGGAGGCCGGCCAGCTCTGGCTGGTCGCTTGCAAGGGCTGTAAATCGGCAAACACCTGCACGGCCTCTGCCCCTGCGGCCAGGGCTGTGGCAATGGTGGTGGTGGCCCGCAGCACATCAATGGCCACCGCGCAGGCCGGGATCCCTGACGAGGGGACTTGCTCAGGGGTGTGGAAGTGGAAAAATCGCATGAGAGAAGGATCCACCGAGAGCTTATTAGAACTCACGCCGGGCAAACACCAGCGCCGTCAAAATGAGCAGCAAAACGGTGTAGATCAGGCCGTAAAGCGCATCGCCAAGAAGCTGGGTGGGCGGGGGAATTTGTCCGTAAACGGCAGCATCTCTTAGGTTAAAGCGCTCCAGATCTGGCAAGACTAAGTAGATTACCTCGAACACCTTGCCGAAGCCTGTGTCTTCCACTAGCTTGCTTAACTGCAGCAGGGCACGGCTCGTGTGGCCCATAATGAACAGGGCAATGGTGTAGAGGGTAGCCAAAATCGGGGAGGTAAAAACCCCAAACAGCAGCGCTGCTGCCACAATCAGCACCAGTTCCAAAAAGGTAAAAACTGTTGCCCAGAGAACGGCCCAGGGGGAAATGGGGGCCTGCACCACCCGCAGGCTGAGCAAAAAGACAGCCGTCATCATTGCTAGCAGCACCGACAGCAAAGCCGACAGGCCCAGATGCTTGCCGACAATAAACTCCGCCCGGCTCATGGGTTTGGCAATCAGCACGTAGACCGTGCGCCTCTCGATCTCTTTATTTACCAGCCCCGTGCCGACGAAAATGGCCACCACCAGCAACAGGAAGTGGATGGCGGCCAGACCCAAATCGGCAATGATCTTGTTGTGGGCCTGGTTGGCTACCTGGGGAATCAAAACGATGGCCCCCAGCATGGCCACCGCAAACACCATCACCAGATAAAGAACGCGATCCCGAATGGTTTCCCGAAAAACATTCTGGGCAATGGCCACGACACGCCCTGCATCCATAGGCTGGCCTCAAGCGAGCGACAACCGGCTATACACTTGTAGCAGCCCAGCTTCATTCTATGCAGTTCCAGGCTCAGATTCAGATCCACCTGCGCCCCTCGGTACTGGATCCTGCCGGGGCTGCTCTCCAGGCTAGCCTGCATCAGCTAGGGCATACCCAGGTGCAGGGAGTGCGCATTGGCAGACACATCCAACTGCGGCTAGAGGCCCCTGACGCCGAAACTGCCCGAGAGCAGGTGAGCAAGCTGTGCGAGCAACTGCTGGCCAATCCAGTAATCGAGACCTATCAAATCCAAGTGGAGCCTCTAGAGGGCTGATCTCTCACCAAGAAGCTCTCTCGCTCCAGCCCTCACTGCTTTTGCCTTCGCCCCAAGGGATCCCCATGGCCAAGGTAAGGTTTGGCATTGTTGTTTTTCCTGGCTCCAATTGTGACCGCGACGTAGCCTGGGTAACCCGCGGCCTCTTAGGCTGTCCGACGCGACTCATCTGGCACCGGGAAACCGATTTGTCAGGGCTGGATGTGGTGGTGCTGCCGGGGGGATTCAGCTACGGAGATTACCTGCGGGCGGGCGCGTTGGCCCGTTTTGCGCCGGTAATGGGGTCTCTAGCCGAGCACGTAGCCCGGGGGGGCTATGTCTTGGGCATTTGCAATGGCTTCCAGATCCTGACAGAGGCGGGCTTGCTGCCAGGGGCGCTGCTGCGCAACGCTAATCTGCACTTTATCTGCGACCGAGTGAGGATCCGCGTGGAGCGGCCAGATCTGCCCTGGACAAGCGCCTACCCCCCGTCCGCCCTTGTAACCCTGCCGATTGCCCATGGAGAAGGACGCTACGTCTGCGAGGCCGACACCCTGAAGCAGCTGCAAGATGGGGGTCAGATTGTCTTCCGCTACGATCCCGTTGCCCCCAACGGCTCGGTGGATAACGTCGCCGGCATTTGCGATCCCAGCGGTCGCATCCTCGGCTTGATGCCTCACCCAGAACGCGCTGCCGACCCCGATTTGCCAGGCCAGGATGGGATCCCTTTTTGGCAGTCGATTGTGCAAAGCCTGTCCAGCTAGCCCTGCTGAGCCTGAGCCAATACCTGGCGCACTTGGTTCACCATCTCCTCGTGATCCACGACTGGCTTGGCAATGTAGCCATCGGCCCCACTCTGGGCCAAAAAAGTCTCCCGGTCGCCCCGCATGGCGTGGGCCGTTACCAAGAGGATGGGAATGGAGCTGGTGCGGGGATCCCCCTTAAGCAGCTGGGCAATGCGGATCCCGTCCACTGCCTCGCCGCGAAAGGTGCTCTGGGCGAGGGAGACATCTAGCAAAATGACGTCTACTTCACGGGCTTGGGCCAGCTGCAGAATCTGCTCCACATCCTGGCTGTGAAGAACCTCAAACCCACCCCGTCGCTGCAGCACCTTCTCGAATACGCGGGCATTGGCCGGATCATCCTCTACCAGTAGCACCTTTGCCATCGTTCCCCTGGGCTCTAGAGCCCAGCTAGCACCAACCCCAAGCAATTGTAGCGATCCCCAGGCTAGTCTCGGGGCAACTGCCCTTGCCCAGGGATCCAGGCAATTGTTTGCGCGGCCTCCTAGCCTCAGACCCTACTAGCGTGGCGGACCCAACTGGTGGGGCTTACTTCTTAGGGATCTTGGGAGTTTCGCGAAAAGCAACAGCAAAAAACAGAAGGCCTAACGTCAAAAACAGGATAAAGGTGTAGGTGATGGTTTCCATAACAACCTCCCATGGACTCTCTAGAGCCGCCAGCACCCCATTCCCAAAGAGAACCGAGTGCCGACGGCTAGGAACCAAGAAAGCTCTAGGCTTCTTGCACCTTGCGGGTGGTGGGATCCCCCACTTTTTGGAAGACGCCGAATTCCACCATCTCCTCACTCATGTTCGGGTCAATGCCAGCGAACACGTCGCGGAAGAGGGTACGGGCGCCGTGCCAAATGTGGCCGAAGAAAAATAGCAGGGCAAAGACAGCGTGGGCAAAGGTAAACCACCCGCGGGGGCTGGTGTGGAAGGTGCCATCGGCCTTGGGCGTTTCACGGTCAAACTCGAAGAGCCGACCCAACTGGGCCATGCGGGCATACTTCTTAACCGTTGGCGGGTCCGTAAACACCTGCCCGTCCAACTTGCCGCCGTAAAACTCCACCGTCACGCCCACTTGCTCAAAGCTGTAGCGCGACTCGGCCTGGCGGAAGGGAATGTCAGCCCGCACTACGCCATCGGCATCTCGCAGGATGACGGGAAACGTCTCAAAGAAGGTGGGCATGCGCTGCACCGTCAGCTCCCGCCCCTCGCGATCCCGGAACACTGGGTGGCCCAACCATTCGATGGCAATGCCATCCCCTTTGTTCATGGGGCCAGCCCGGAATAGGCCACCCTTGGCTGGGTTGTTGCCCACGTAATCGTAGAAGAGTAAGGACTTAGGCAGAGAGTTGTAGGCTTCGCTGAGGGTCATCCCAGCTTCCACGGCAGCATTGACGCGCCGGTTAATTTCCTGGTTGAAGTAGCCGGAATCCCATTGGTAGCGGGTGGGGCCAAACAGCTCGACAGGTGTGGTGGCGCTGCCATACCACATTGTTCCAGCTACCACAAAGCCAGCAAAGAATACTGCTGCCAGCGAGCTGGAGAGCACGCTCTCTATATTCCCCATGCGCAGAGCCTTGTAGAGGCGTTGGGGTGGACGAACCGTAATGTGGAACAAGCCGGCAATGATGCCGACGATGCCCGCGGCAATGTGGTGGGCCACCACCCCGCCAGCATTGTAGGGGTTAAACCCGGCTGGCCCCCACTCCGGCGCCACCGGCTGCACATGCCCTGTTGTGGCATAGGGATCGCTCACCCACATCCCTGGGCCAAAGACGCCCGTCAGGTGAAACGCGCCAAAGCCAAAGCAGAGAATCCCCGCCAGGAGCAGGTGGATCCCAAAGATTTTCGGCAAGTCCAAGGCTGGCTCACCGGTACGGGGGTCCCGGAACAGCTCCAGATCCCAGTACACCCAGTGCCAGCAGGCAGCCAAAAAGAGCAACCCCGATAGAACGATGTGGGCAGCGGCTACCCCCTCAAACGTCCAGAAGCCTGGGTTGGCAACGCTCTCGCCATAGATGTTCCATCCACCCCATGAGTTGACCACTCCCAGGCGCACCATAAACGGCATGACAAACATGCCCTGGCGCCACATTGGATTCAAGACCGGATCCGATGGGTCGAAGATGGCTGCTTCGTACAGGGCCATCGATCCGGCCCAACCCGCCACCAGGGCAGTGTGCATTAGGTGTACCGCAATGAGGCGGCCTGGATCGTTGAGTACAACAGTGTGGACCCGATACCACGGTAGTCCCATAAAGCTCGATCCTCCACGTTTTCAACACTTGGGCAATATCCAGTCAAAAAGCGAAGTCGACACCCCCCTAGGTTCTGACCTGAGCAGTCCCTTCTGGTTTGAGGGGTGCCATGCCTACCTAACCTAAGGGCACACCCACTGAGAGTATTGCCGGCAGAATTTCCCTCCCAGAGATCAGACAGTATAACGAAGCGCAACCGACCTGAGTGGCTTCAGGCGGGATGCCCCTCATATTTGGCACCATCTTCCCCGATCCCTGGCCAAAGATTAAAAACATGACTTAAAATGTAACAATACTTAGCAACATCGCTCTTTCTTGGCTCAGTTCGAGCGAGGTTCTTTGGCAGAGCTATGGCAACGATTCGGTTTGTGAACGAGAACCGGGAGGTCGTCGTCGCAGAGGGGTCGAACCTGCGCCTGAAGGCGCTGGAGAACCAGATTGACCTCTATAAGATGGTGGCCAAGCTGCTAAACTGCGGCGGCAACGGCCAGTGTGGCACCTGTGTGGTGGAGATTGTCGAGGGGGCTGAAAACCTCTCGCCACGCACAGAGGCAGAAAACCGCAAACTCAGGCGCAAGCCTGAGACCTATCGCCTCGCCTGCCAGACTAAGGTGCTGGGGGATGTTGGGGTGAGAACCAAGCCCTAGGGCTGGCTGGGTCGTTTGGGCAAGGTGCACCTGAGAATGGTATGCTAGCTGCCAGTTGGATTTGCGGCGTGCGGAGCGATGGAGACAAACTACCTGGGCATCTTGGCCACTCTTTTGCTTATCTTGGTACCTTCCATCTTTCTAGTAATCCTATACGTGCAGACTTCTAGCAAGTCGGAAAGCTAGTCGAGCAAGCTCTGGTTGCTCAGGGCAGGCAAAGGCCCTAGTAGGGCTGGCGGAAACCTAACTGGCAGTAGCCCCCAAAACTCGGCAGGGACTTCTACAGGGGGCTCTTTGCTTTTTGCAACAGAATGCAGCTGCGGCTGAAGTGGCCTGCAGGCGGGATCCCTTAGGTGGGCCTTCCTGACTTCCCAGCGTTTTTTTGGCGGATAGACCTAAGTCTACGGTCTTCATCGGAAAACTTGACTTTTGTCTATCCTAGTTTGCCACTAGGATGCCTCTTAAGATTTTTTACAGAATCTCAGCCAGCGATGGGCTCAGGCGAGATCCCGGGTCGGAAGGAGGATTATGAGCTTGAACGGGCTGGTTACAACCGCATGGTTAATTCCCCTCTATGCGCTGGTGGGGTGGGGGGGAGCGCTGATCTGGTCCCCAGGAATCACCCGCCGCACTGGCCCTCGACCGGCGGGCTACCTAAATGCGCTGCTGACGTTGGTAGCGTTTCTGCACAGTGTGGGGGCGCTGGTGGCGATTTGGGATCAGCCGGCGCAGGTGATTCGGCTGCCCTGGCTGCAGGTGGGGGATCTGGTGGTGGAGCTGCCGCTAGAGGTCTCTTCGGTAACGCTGGGGGCCTGCGCTGTGGTGACGGGGCTGAACCTGGTGGCCCAGATCTACGGCTTTGGCTACATGGAAATGGACTGGGGCTGGGCGCGCTTCTTCTCCCTGCTGGGCCTGTTTGAGGGGGGAACGTGCGCCTTGGCCATGTGTGGCTCTCTGTTTTTTAGCTACGTCATCTTGGAGATTTTGACCCTGGGCACCTACCTATTGGTGGGCTTTTGGTATAACCAGCCGCTGGTGGTCACCGGGGCGCGAGATGCCTTCTTAACCAAGCGCATCGGCGACCTCTTGCTCTTGATGGGGGTTATTGCCATTTATCCCCTGACGGGATCTTGGGAGTTTGAGGACTTGGCGGCCTGGGCAAAGGCGGTGCAGGCAGGAGCCATCTCTGTGGACCCAACTTTGCTCGCGCTGGCAGGGCTGGGCTTGCTGGCTGGACCTGCGGGCAAGTGTGCTCAGTTCCCCCTGCACCTGTGGCTGGATGAGGCGATGGAGGGGCCGATCCCTGCCACAATCTTGCGCAACGCCGTGGTGGTGGGCACAGGGGCCTGGGTGTTGATCCGCCTGCAGCCGCTCTATGCTCTTTCCCCAACGGTGTTGCGGGTGATGCTGGTAATTGGGGGGCTGACGGCAGTGGGGGGAGCCTTTGTGGCCCTGGCTCAAATTGACGCCAAGCGGGCCTTGTCCTACCTGGTGAGCGCCTACATGGGCTTGATCTTTGTAGCAGTGGGCACCGGCCATGTCCAGCAAGCGTATCAGTTGCTGCTTACCTATGCGCCGGCGATGGCTTTGCTGGTGATGGCGCTGGGCATGGTGATCTGGAACAGCATTACCCAGGATCTGCGTTATCTAGGGGGCTTGTGGTCGCGGCGACCCATCTCAGGTCTGTGCTTTTTGACGGGGATGGCCGGAATCTTTGCTTTGCCTCCCTTTGGCTCCTTCTGGGTGCTGACGGATCTGTGGCAGCAGTTGGTGCAGTCAGGGCAGGGGCTGGCGGCAACAGTTGTGCTGGTTACCAACGCGGTGACGGCACTGGGCCTAACCCGGGTATTCGGCCTTGTTTGGGGGGGTAAGCCACAGCAGATGAGCGAGCGCTCGCCAGAAGTGCATTGGCCGATGATGCTGCCCAGCACGGTCATGATGGGGGTGGTTCTGCACATAACCATGATCCTGGCGGCGCTGGGTTTGACGCCCACGCTGGAAGGGATCCCTGTTGCCCTGATGGCCGCATCCAGCCTTGTAGGCATGGGTTTGGGGGCAGTGCTCTACCTGCCGCGGGAGCGGCGGCCGGTGGACTGGGCTTTCTTGGCCGACTGGCAGGACCTACTGGCCAACGACTTCTACACTCCCAAGCTCTACCGAGCCAGTGTGGTGTTTGTGGTGCGCATCATCTCTGAGGTCACGGCGCTCTTTGACCGCTACGTGGTGGATGGCCTGGTGAATTTGACCAGTTTGGCGGTGCTGGCAGGCGGCCAAGTCCTGAAGTACACCACCTCCGGCCAGTTGCAGGCCTATGTGCTGACAATTGTGGTGGGGGTGGCCCTGCTGGGTTGGTGGTTCTCTAGGCTTGGGTAGGTCGAGGGGGTAAAGACCATGCTGAGTGCCTTGATTGTGTTGCCGATTTTGGGATCCCTGCTCCTGTTCCTGGGCTTGGGAGGGCGAAAGCTGGCGGTGGTCCTGGCCGGGATCCCGTTGGCCATCTCGCTGTTTCTATTTACCCGCTTTGACGTGCAGGCAACTGGCTTTCAGTGGGAGCAGCGGTGGGATTGGATCCCAGAGATTGGCTTGAGCTACTCCCTGGGCTTGGACGGCTTGTCCCTGCTGATGGTAGCTCTGAACGGGCTGCTTACCCTCATCGCCATCCTGACGGCTGAGCCAGAGGTGCAGCGTCCCAATCTCTTTTACGGCTGCATTCTGCTGATGAGCGGCTCGGTCAACGGGGCTTTTGCTGCGCAGAACCTGCTCTTGTTTTTCCTCTTCTACGAGCTGGTGCTGATCCCGATCTACCTACTTATTTCCATCTGGGGCAGCCCCAAGCGGGATTACGCCGCCATCAAGTTTTTGATTTACACCGCTGTCTCCGCCATCTTCCTGCTGGGGGCCTTTTTGGCTATCTACTGGCTTGGGGATCCCCATACCTTTGAGCTGGCTGAGATTCGCATCAGCTCTCTGAGCCCTGCTGCCCAAACTCTGGCGCTCTTGGCGTTGATGGTGGCCTTTGGCATCAAGATGCCGCTGGTGCCCCTCCACACCTGGCTGCCTGATGCCTACGGAGAGTCTTCTCCGCCGGTGGCGATACTGCTGGGAGGGGTGCTCTCCAAGTTGGGCACCTATGGCCTATTTCGCTTTGGGCTGCAGTTGTTTCCCCAAGCTTGGGCTGACCTGGCCGGGCTTCTGGCCTGGTGGGGGGCCATTGCCGTGCTCTCGGGAGCTTTGGCGGCTATTGCCCAAAAAGACATCAAGCGCATGGTGGCCTACAGTTCCATCGGCCACATGGGCTACATCCTGCTGGGCATGGCGGCGGCCACGCCGATTAGCTTGACGGGAGCAATGGTGCAGATGGTCTCCCACGGCCTGATTTTGGCGCTGCTGTTCGATCTGGTGGGCCTGGTGGAGCGCAAGGTAGGAACGCGGGATCTCAACGTGCTCAACGGCCTGCTCAATCCCCTGCGCGGCCTGCCCACGGTGAGTGCCCTGCTGATTTTAGGCGGCATGGCCAGTGCCGGGATCCCGGGCTTGGTGGGCTTTGTGGCCGAGTTTTTGATCTTCCAGGGCAGCTACCAAGATTTTCCCTTGCCCACTTTGATCAGCATCTGCGGCACCGGCTTGACGGCGGTGTATTTTGTGATTTTGCTCAACCGCACCTGCTTTGGCAAACTGGACAACCGCACTGCCTACTACCCACGGGTGCAGGGCTGGGAGCGGATCCCGGGCTTTGTTTTAACTGCCTTGATCGTCTGGTTTGGGATCCAGCCCATGAACTTGGTGAAATGGCCGCAACCCTTGGCCTTTACCCTCTCCACCCAAGTGGCTCAGGCCCAAACGGTTATCTTGGCCTCAGCCGGTAACCCGGATCATTCTCCCTAGAAACGGGGTCACCAGGTAGTTGGGAGACTCCCAGGAATTGAAGCGTTGGAGACTTGCCATGGCAACAACCCTAGTTGCACCTAAGCTACCTCCTTCCACTCATCCTTTTGCCGAGATAGTCCATCGCCTCGAGGCAGGGGGATCGATGCTGCCGGATACGCCGGAAAACTTGATGCAAATTATCGGCATCTACAAGGCCTATGCCGTGCCGATGGACTTTTATTGGCGTGATCTGCTCTACATTGCCGAGCAGGTGTTTGTGGATCCCTTGCCCTTTTTTAAGTACATCATTCCCGAAGAGTATCTGAAGCTGGCCAACCACTACGCCGGGGATGATGCGGATCTGCGCATTTGGCGTGGCCCCGCCACAGCCCACCCAGAGCTTCTGGAGTTCATGGAAAAAGGAGAGCTCAAGCGCAAGCTGCCGCGGATCTTGCATCACCTTTGGCATGACCGCATCAACATGGAATTTGCGGAAGAGTGTATGCGGGCCATGCTCTGGCACCGGGGTATGGGGGGCCTGCTGGATCCCTATATGGATTCGGAAGAATACAAGCAAAATGCCGACCGCGCCATCCGCGCCTACTGCCAAGGCAACCCTCTGTTGATGGGGCTATACAAGCTCTTCCCAGACATGTTTTTAGAGCTATGCCGCCAGGCCACCATGTATTCAGTGCTGGGACTCTTTTGGGAGGCGATGGCGCCGGTTTTCTTTGAAATGAGCGATCTCTACGACGAGGGCAAAATTACCAGCGTGCCGGAGGCGATGAACTTCTTGGTCAGGGGGATCTTCGCCATTGCCGGACGGCCCATTTATCACCGGGTGCGCATCCGCGGAGAATGGTACGATATTGTGCCCAAATCCAAGGGATTTACCTGGCTATACGAGGCGGCTTTCCCCTACGTAGAGGCGGTGTTTTATCGCTCTTCTCCCTTCCGCGGCACCAAGTCCTATAACGCCCAGGCCAACCAAGTGCCCGTTAACCAGTTGGACTTTCACTACGGGGTTCTCTACGCCGACAAGTTTCCCGTGGCCAGTGCCGGGATCCCGCCGACGCTTTTGCACCAGGATATGTACCACTTTTTGCCCCAGTATTTAGTGGAGTATTACCGCAAGCATTGCCGCGGCGAAGATGACATGCTGATCCAGATTGGGATCAGCTTTCAGCGCTCCATGTACAACGTCACCTCAGCCGTGATCCAGGCAGGTAGAGCAGCTTTTCTCTATCCTTTGGACGATCCCAATCCGCGACATTTGATGATGAACCGCCGTTACTTTGAGGGGCAACTCAATCGCTTCACTCGACCAGAATACGGGATTCGAGAAGCAGCTCGCCTGGCCTACATTCAGGATCAGAACTATCGCTAGCCGACTTCAAGTCTAGGCATTGACTCTGCCCATTTTCAGTTGTATTCAGGCCAGGTAGCTCTGAAACTGCCCACCACTTTGACTTTCCTGTCATCCCAACTGCTAGCAAAATAAGGATTTTGGCCATGCCTGATATTGTCGATATTGCAGTTGCTACGGAGGGTTTCTCCACCCTAGTTACAGCCGTGAAAGCGGCAAACTTGGTGGATACTCTGAAAGGCCCTGGCCCCTTTACTGTTTTTGCGCCTACCGATGCAGCTTTTGCCAAGTTGCCCCCTGGCACCATTACCACCCTGCTGCAAAACATCCCTCAACTGACTCGCATCTTGTGTTACCATGTGGTGCCCGGTCGCCTGAAAAAGGCGGACTTGGCCAAGTATCGAAGTGTAGGCTCGGTGGAGGGATCCCCCATCGATTTGTTTATCGAAGGGGACGTGTTTGAGGTAAACAATGCTACCGTTATCCAGGCCGATATTGAAGCCGACAACGGCATCATTCATGTCATCGACACGGTGATCCTCATGCGGCCCCACTGGTTCTGGCCAATCCTGCGCTCTGCGGAAAAAGAGGGCCTAGCCAGCGCCCCCTGAAGCGACACCACCGGCAGGCAGATCCCCCACTGGGCAGGTTCCTGCTGCAAGGTATGGGTCTTGATGACCTAGAAAGCCTTGGTGGAGTTGCTCCACCGTCTCCGGCCCACCAAAATCGGCTCCTGGAGGATCCTCCAGCGCCCCGTCAAGTCGTAGGGATCCCTGACATCGGGATTGGAGCGTTGTGAGGCGGCGGGACAAAGTTTAGATTTTCTTCACCTGCCCCGTTGCTGTTTCCCCAAGGGCGGGCTAATTTAGGGAAGGCGTTTGGTGTGAACGGCTACAGCTGCCTGCAGGGATCCCTTGCCGGCGGCTGTGGTGTGCCCCTTCCTCCAAGCGTGGGGAGGGGTCGAGGTAGCCAGCCCTTCCAGGAGGCGCCTTGCCCTGCGCCAGGGAAGAGCAAAAGGTGGGCCTCCTCAATTTCGAGGGGGCTTGCCCGTCCAACAAGTTTTGCACCAGTTTCATTGAGCCCCATGAGCCACCGTTGCTTCGAGAGTAACCCCAGCCCTTGGCTGTCTAGAAGCGGGCCAGCTTGCCTAGCGCGAGCGGGGTCTAGTTCTGCAGCTCTTGACGCCCTAGAGCTGGCGTTCTGGGTTGCAGTGGACTTGGGACTTGCTGCTTTTGCCTTGGCGTCTAGAAGCTCTTAGTTGCCTCCAGTTTTGTGATTAGCGTCACGAGGAAATCAGCATGGTGCAAGCAAAAGAGTTGGTGACATCTGGTCAGACGGCTCTTCTCGACTCGGATCTGGAAAGCTCCTCTTCCATTCTCCTGGATACAGACAATGGAGCGGATCCCCTCGAGTTTGAACTGGATGCCAGTGACCCTGAGGCTTTGGACGAGGAGGAGGGCGACGAAGAGTTCCTCGAGGAGGAGGATGAGGCTACTGCTGCCAAAGGGCATGCGAAACACAAATCGGCTGGCAAGAAAAAGGTCTACACCGACGACTCTATTCGCGTCTATTTGCAAGAAATTGGGCGCATTCGCCTCCTGCGGCCTGACGAAGAAATTGAGCTAGCGCGAAAAATTGCCGATCTGCTGGAGCTAGAGCGCGCCCGTGAGGCCGTTTTCGAGCGAATGGGCCTCTGGTCCAGCCCGGAGGAGGTGCCGGAGGAGCTATGGGCAGAGGAAGTCAAAATGCCCTTGCCGGAATTCCGGCGGCGCCTACACCAGGGGCGGCGGGCTAAAGAAAAGATGGTGCAGTCCAACCTGCGGCTGGTAGTCTCTATTGCCAAGAAATACATGAACAGGGGTCTCTCCTTTCAGGATCTGATCCAGGAGGGCTCCCTAGGCCTCATTCGGGCAGCCGAGAAGTTTGATCACGAAAAGGGCTACAAGTTTTCCACCTATGCCACCTGGTGGATCCGCCAAGCCATCACCCGCGCCATTGCCGATCAATCGCGCACCATTCGCCTGCCGGTTCACCTCTACGAAACCATCTCGCGCATTAAGAAAGTCACCAAGCAGCTTTCCCAGGAGTTGGGCCGCAAGCCCACGGAAGAGGAGATCGCCACTCGCATGGAAATCACCATCGAGAAGCTGCGCTTCATTGCCAAGTCGGCTCAGCTTCCTATTTCCTTGGAGACGCCTATTGGCAAAGAGGAGGACTCGCGGCTGGGAGACTTTATTGAGTCGGAGGGAGAAACTCCCGAGGAGCGGGTGGCCAAGATGTTATTGCGGGAAGATCTGGAAAGCGTTTTGGCAACCCTCACCCCTCGCGAGCGGGATGTGTTGAGGCTGCGCTATGGGCTGGATGATGGCCGCATGAAAACCTTGGAGGAGATTGGCCAAATCTTTAACGTCACCCGGGAGCGCATCCGGCAGATCGAGGCCAAAGCGCTGCGCAAGCTGCGCCATCCCAATCGCAACAGCGTGTTGAAAGAGTACATCCGCTAGCCGGGCCTAGTTAGACCTGGCTGCTACCTCCCCAGATCCTGGGAGGCTGGATCCCAGCTCCTCGAAGGGAGGAGGACACCATTGCGGCGTTTCTGGGCAGCTCTAACTTTCTACACCGCCTTGCCCCTAGGACGGGCAGCAGATCTGCAGTTTGAGGGCATTGCCGCCTGGCTACCGGCGGTGGGTCTATTCCTGGGTGGGATCCTCTTTTTGGCCTCCCTCTTGCTTCAGGTTTTTCCAGCGGGAGTACGGGCGGCTTTACTGGTAGCGCTGTGGGTGGTGTTAACCGGGGGGCTGCACCTGGATGGGGTGGCCGATACCGCCGATGGCCTGGCGGCCAATCTCCACACCAGCTCAGAGCAGTCAGCCAGCAATTCCCACCGCCTCCAAGTGATGAGCGACAGCCACACGGGAGCCTACGGGGTACTGGCCCTAGGGCTGGTGCTGCTGTTGAAGTTTGCTGCCCTGAGTAGCCTACAAGTCTGGCCCCTCCTGCTCTTGGTGCCAGCCTGGGGTCGCTGGGGCCAACTGCTGGCCATTGCTCTCTACCCCTACTTGCGGGAGCAGGGATCCGCCCGCTTCCTCAAAGACTCCACCTCCCTGCCGGGATCCCTGTGGCCGGGCACCCTGCTCCTAGGGGTTACCACAGCCGGTTTGGGGGGAAGCGGGATCCTGGCCTGGGGGCCTCTGCTACTTTGGACGCTGGGCGCTGCTCTGGGAGCCTTGGCCGTGGGCCATTGGATCTACCGCCAACTGGGAGGACACACGGGGGATACCTACGGGGCCACGGTGGAGTGGTCTGAGGCGATAGCCCTGCTGTGGGGATCCCTGATTAAGCTCTCCTGAGGTCTCTCTTGCGCTGGGAGAGGAACCGGCTCCGCCAAGCCCAATTGTTGCCGAGCCTTCTGGCAATCCTGCTGGATTTGGTGGATCAAGTCCGCCACTTTGGGGAAGCGCCGCTCTGGGCGGATAAACCCCTGCAACGCCACCCGCACCTCCTGCCCGTAGAGATCGCCCGTCCAATCCAGCAGATGCACCTCAACCGTGTGCCGCAGCCCAGCAAACGTAGGACGGTAGCCGATGTTCATCACTCCTGGCAGAGCTCCCGCGGCAGCGGGCACCTCCACCCAGGCGCTGTACACTCCGTTGCGGGGCAAGAACTTCTCGGGCGGCAGGCGCAGATTGGCAGTGGGAAAGCCCAGCTCCCGTCCCCGGCGATCCCCTGGCACCACCTCTCCAATGAGCTGATAGGGACGACCCAAGAGCTCTGCGGCTGCTGCCACCTCCCCTGTAGCTAGGGCAGCGCGAATGCGGGAGCTGCTGACTCGCTTCCCGTTTAGTTGCACCTCCGGGATGACCTCTACTGGAATACGGCACTGGGATCCCCAGGCCTTCAGGGTTTGGGCAGTACCGGAGCGGCGATGGCCAAAGCAAAAGTCCCAGCCAACGCTGAGGTGGCGAACGCACAACCCTTGCTCAAGAACTGTCTGGATGAAGTCTTGGGGAGGCTGGCAAGCCAGGGCAGGGGTAAAGGGGAGCAGCACCACCTGTTCAAAGCCCATTTCAGCCAACAGCGCCAGCTTCTCCGCCGGCGGAGTCAGCAGCCATTGCTTTTGCCCCGTCAACACCTCCTGCGGGTGGGGATGAAACGTGAGAACCGTGCGCACCCCCTCTGGGGAGTCTCGAATTGGCTGCAGCACTTTCTGATGGCCCAGGTGCAAGCCATCGAAGTTACCAATGGCAACGGCAGTGGGCCGCAAGGCTTGAGCCAGATCAGAAGTTACATGCACCGCTTGGGATCCCCTTGGTTCTCCCTACCAGAGTGGCCAAAGCAAGGCCGTCAGGGCACTCAGCCCAACCACCCCCCACAAGCTGCGTCGCAGGCGCTGCAACACCGGCTCAACCTGATAACGGACAATGAGCCGATGCTGAGCCAGCTCCTCTTCCGATTTGACGTACATTGCCCCGTCGTACCAGCCGCTTTCTTCGTAAGGGATCCGCGGCTGCACCAAGCGCCGCCGCACGTGGGCCCAGCCCAAGTAGAGGTGGAGCAGCACTAGGCCTAGCAAGGCATTGGCTCCCAGGATCCATGCCAAGGTGAAGTGGCCCCAATCCCCGACAAAGCTGCCCCACACCAGTGGCAAAATTCCCACCGCAACCGCTCCCCACACGCCCAGGAGCCGCCGTAAGTAGGGGAGCCAGGCCAGTGTTGGCCAGCGAAAAAGAAAAGCTTCCCTTAGCTCCGCATATTGCCGCAGAGGCTGCTGCTCAGCAGGAATGGGATGGGAAGGATTCGCCATAGGGCCTTAACATATCTACACAACATGATATTAGTTGGCCTGATGCCCGCCAAGCCCAGCCTAGCTGCGGTTCAAATGCAGGGGAGAGGGGTATCGTATTAGAGTGGGGTTGCCTTATCTCCTCTCCTACCATGAGCGTCCCAGGCGAACCTGCCGCTGCTCCCTACCTGATTCTCAGAGAGCCGGACGGCAGCCAGAGGAAGTACGTTCTTGCTGGAGCCACAGCTTGGACGCTGGGCCGCGATGAGGGCAACGCCATTGTCCTCAACGATCCCAGTGTCTCCCGCCAGCACGCCCTGCTGCAGTACTTGGATGACAACAGCATCTATCTCATCGATCTGGGCAGCCGCAACGGCTCGTTTGTTAACAATCGCCGCATCAGCATTCCCACGCTGCTGCAAGACGGGGATCGCCTTACTCTTGGCCAATCCCAGCTTGAGTTTCACAGCGGATCCCTGACTAGCCCAGAGCCCGGCTCTGCCGGCAGGCCCTCGGACACCCTGGTGCTGCAGACCCGCTGGCTCATCTCAGTGGCCGTGGTTGACGTACGCGGTTACGGACAACTGACCCAACAACTGGACGAGCGGCTGCTTTCCCAGGTGATGGGCGACTGGTTCCGGCGCGGCGGCGACATCATCCAGCAACAGGGAGGCAGCGTTGATAAGTACATTGGCGACGCCATCATGGCCGTCTGGTTCCATACACCCCATGCGGATCCCTTGCCAGCCGACCAGGCGGAGATCGAGCTTGACGTGAAGTCAGTTCTGCAGGCCCTGGTGAAGCTGTTCCAGATGACCGAACAACTGAATAGCGAGTTTCCCCTGCCCTCTCCCCTGCGCCTGGGAGCAGGCGTCAACACTGGCCCAGCCATCGTGCGCCAGGTAGGCAACACCACTCGCCAGGAGTACACGGCTCTGGGCGACACCGTCAACCTGGCCTTTCGCCTCGAAAGCGCCACCCGCACCCTCAACACTGACCTGGCCATCAGCCAGAGCACCTACGCCTACTTGACCCGACAACTAGGTCAGTCAGCCACTTGCTTCTCCCAGCAGGTGGTGGAGCTCAAAGGGTATGCCCGCCCGCACCAGGTGTACTGCTGCGATGTCCGCTCTCTGCAAGCAGTTCTCAGTCAAATCCCAAGCTCGGAGTAACTGCCGGCCTGGGGATGGCTGGCAGGGGGTACTAGGGTCCTCCCAGAGGTTCAGTTGGCTAGGGCTGCTTCCGGAAGCTTTTTACCTCCAAGACTGGGCCCACCTGCGCTGTTGTTACCCAATCTTCCCTCACCTGCCCCTGAATGGTAACCTGCAATCCCTCCTGCAGGAGCTCTTTGGGGGCGCGGAAGAGGGCGTAGTGCTGACCTGAAGGGAGCGTCAGCACCCACACCCCCCCCTCAATGTCGAGAAACTCAATGGTACCCCTAAATTCTTGCATCACTTCCTCAGAGCTAGGACGGTGCTGCTGGGCTGCAAATCCAAGATGGCTTGTGCTCCCAAGTAGGCCAGGCCCAGGCAGAGCAAGCCATTGAGGAGCAAGAAGGAGCGCCCCAACCAAGCAGAGGATCCAAGCCATAGTACCCCCTCATAGAACAGGGATCCCGACAGGAGCAGATGGGAAGCCACCCCCAGGCAGAGGCCGATGACTGCCCAGCGCCAGCGCCGATGACCTAGGAGGAGCACCATCAACAGGCCAGGGATCAACACACTGGCAAACAAGGGATCTAGGGCATTGGTCTGGGCTAAGGCGGTGCCTAGCTCTGGCAGGGAGCTGCCCAGCAGTTGCAAGGGCCAGCGGGGGAAACCCACAATGGCCAACCCTTGCAGGGGGAAGAGGCCAGCGCTGCCCAGGAGGATCCCGGACAATAGGGGTACTGTCACCGGTACGGGCTTGGGAGCCAGCCACCAGCGAATGAGCACCAGGAGGATGTAGCCACCTACAACCATCAGCAGCTTGGGCACCAGGGCAATTGCGCCCCCATCAAACCAGAAGCGAGGGTTGAGGTAGCCGTTGTCGTTTAGGTACTTCAGGAAGTCCTTCAGCCACAGCACCAAGGGGTTTTCCTCCTGCTGACCCCTGGCTCGGGCCAAGGCTCTGGCTGCGTCCAGCAGACCGGCGCCGTAGAAGTTCTGTTTGTCGCCAGGTACTGGGGCAGCTGACATCTTGAGGATGGCCTCCACCTTGTCCGGATCCTTGATGCCCTGAGCCTGGATCAGCGCCGCCACGCCAGCCACGTGGGGGGCAGCCATGCTGGTGCCTTGGAAGTAGGCGAAGACCGGCTCGTCGGGGTTGCGGCGGTTGATGGTCTGCTGCAGGATGCCGTACTCCGGGTGCTCGGGCGTCTTGGCCCCACCAGGAGCAGCAATATCCACGCCCACCCCATAGTTGGAGTAGGGAGCTTTGGTGCCATCAGGCCCCGTGGCTGAGACGGCGATGACATGGGGATAGCGGGCTGGGTAGCTTACCTGGCTGGAGTTTTCGTTGCCAGCAGCTGCAACTACGGTCACTCCTTTACTGTGGGCGTAAGCTACCGCCTCTTCCATCAAGCGAGCTGAGGCGCGACTGCCCAAGCTGAGGTTGATGACGGTAGCGCCATGGTCGACGGCATAGCGGATCCCTTCCACCACATCCGACAGGGATCCAAAGCCGTTGGCATCCAGCACCCGCACGGGCATGATCTTGGCCTTGAAGGCAACACCTGCCACGCCCAGGGCGTTGTTGGTGGACTGGGCAAGGGTGCCAGCCACATGGGTGCCGTGGCCGTTGAGGTCGGTGGGATCCTCATCGTCATCTACGAAGTCGTAGCCCTTCACAAATTCGGTCTGGGCCAGATCCGGCACCCGCGTCACCCCCGTGTCCACGACTGCCACCGTCACCCCTTCCCCTTGAGAAATCTCCCAGGCTTCGGGCATGCGGATGGCCCGTAGGTTCCACTGCTGGGAGTAAAGGGGATCGTTGGGCACGAAAGCGGCCTGGAATTGGTAGTTGGGGTGGGCATACTCAACTAGGGCTTCCCGCTGAAGCCGCTGGAGCAGCCGCCGGGTGGCCCTGGGATGAGTCGCCTCCCCAGTGGCTAGGTAAATAACCTCTTGGCGGGCAAAGGCACTGTTGCTGCTGGGTCGCAGCGTCAAGTTGTACTCTTTGGCAAGGGCAGCGATCTCACTGGGAGTAGCCGTGTTAACAAAGTTGATCACAATGCTGTCGTAGGGAGTGGATCCCTGGCCGCAGGCCGTGAGGAGTAGCGCCATCAGGCCGGCCCAGCAGAGACCCAACCAGCGTCTGAACTTCATCATGCACGCCCCCGGCATCCAAAATTGTTGCCACCAGTATGCCCTCTCGATGGGCAATTGACCAGAAAAGACTCTGCTGCCAACCCTTCCCGCAGCTACCTGGAAAACCCAGAAAGAACTCCCTCTGGCCAAATGTTGGCTTCCAGGGCATGATGGATCTGTAAGAACTTGAAACACTTCTTAACATCAGTTTTCAGGATTGGGTCTTTAAAGAAAGAGGGAGTAGCATGAGCATCCAGTGGCAAAGGGTACTTTGCTTTGGAGTGAGTCTTTGCCTAGGGCTATGGATTTGGGTGGGCGGGGGATCTCCCCTGTGGGCGCAGCCTGCCCTGCCAGTAGTGCCGATGGAGTTGCCTCAGCCGCCTGTTCCGGTTTTGGACTTGGCGGATCAGTTGAGCAGCAAGGAGGAAGCCGAACTGGCCGAGCACCTGAGCCGGCTGGAGGAAGAAACTGGCTGGAAGCTGCGGGTGTTGACCCAGTTTGACCAAACCCCGGGCCGCCAGGTGAAGGAGTACTGGGGCCTAAACGAGCGCAGCGTTTTGATGGTGGCGGATCCCCGGGGGGGCAACCTGCTGGCCTTCAACGTGGGGGATGCGGTGCGGGAGATCTTGCCGCGCACCTTTTGGATCGAGCTGCAGTCTCGCTTTGGCAACCAGTTCTATGTGCAGGAACATGGCGCCCACCGCGCCATTCTAGAGGCCGTTGAGGTTCTGGATCGCTGTTTTCGCCAAGGCGGTTGCCGGGTAGTGCCCGGGCTGCCGCAGGAGCAGTGGATCCTGACGTTGATTACCTCTATCTTGGGTGGGATTGTCTTTGGGTTTGCCGGCAAACCCCGCCAGGGAGAGGAGGTGTTTAACTGGCGCTGGGCTTTGCTCATCTCTCCCTTGTGGTTCATTTTGTTTGGGGCCTTTGGCCTTGGCCCAGTGGTTGCTCGCACCCGAGATTGGCTGCCAGTGGTGCGCAATATCTTGGGCTTTCTGGCCGGAGCTTTGGCTATTTACCTAGCTCCCATTCCACAGCCAGCAGAGGATCGGCAGTAGCTTCCTTGCCTCTCTCGGCTGTCAGCTCAATCCCCTGCCTGCTGCCCCCTAGCAACAAACTGGCAGGCGGGGACAACTTGCAAGGGAGGTGCTAGTATAATCCAGGTAGAACGGGCTGATGTAGCTCAGTTGGTAGAGCACTCGACTTGTAATCGAGCGGTCGTCAGTTCGAATCTGACCATCAGCTCTTTACTCGGGTTTGCTTGGCCATTGTCCCTAGCGGGGATCCAGCTTCTCCGGGCTCGGTTAGAGTGGCTGGAGGGGGATCCCCACTCTCAACTTGGCTGAGGAGAGAGGGATCCCTACCCAAGGCATCTGCTAGGCCTTTGGGTGGTTTTTGTGGTCTCGGGATGTCTATGTCGCGTCTGCCAGCCGCTACGGTTCGTCGACTGCAAAAGCTGCCCCAGATTCCTTCCGTGTGGGAAGGGGATCGCCACAGCCTGCCAAGCTCGCCAGTTGCTGGCTCCCAGCCTTCTCCCGGCGAGGGGGAATGCATTCTCTGGGTGGACGGCGTTCAGGGTGTGGTGCGAGCTATGGAGGTGGTGCCTGCTGGCTCTGGCATGGAGCCAATGGTGCGGGCCTTGATCGCGGCCATGGAGCGGCCCAATGCGGGCTTGCCAGCCCGTCCCCAGAAAATCGTCGTGCGCAACCGGGAGGTGCGGTTTTTCCTGCACGGCATTCTGCACGAGCTGGACATCAAAGTGGAATACCAGCCGGAGCTACCGCTCATCGATGAGATCCTACAAAGCTTTGCCGAGGCTCAGGAGCAGATCCCCCCACCTTTGCCAGAAAACTACGCAGAACTCTTGGCTAGCAAAGCCTTTACCCTCTGGCAGGATGCCCCCTGGGAGTACCTTGAGGATCACCACATTCTAGCCATCGAGCTGCATCAGTGGGACGTCGAAACTCTCTACGTCTCAATCATGGGACGGGCAGGAATGGAGTATGGGGTGATTTTTTACCGCTCCCTGCCCTCCCTCAAACAGTTTCGCCAGCAGGCTAGGCAAGCGGACCCTGCTGAGATGGAGGAAGTCTTCCTGAGGCAGGACTGTCTCTACCTGACTTTTCAACCCCGCCATCCCGAACTGGAAGACTGGCCAAACTTGGACTTGGCAGAGTTGGATCCCGAGGACATCGAGCCGAACTTCGGCACCATCCACCCGCTGGAGGGCTTGCGCGGTGTTTTACAGGAAGAGGAGGCAGCAACCTTGGCCGTGGCCTTGGAGGCCTTGCATTGCTTCTTGAAGCAGTACCGCCGCAAGCTGGAAAAGGGCTTTCAACCTTGTCAGGGGCAGTATTGCGTTCCCAATCCCCAAGGGGAAGCCCTGTCGGTGCAGGTGCGCACCCTGCCTGAGTTGGCGGCAGAGCTGCTGGCATTAGAGGAAGAGAAACCCACCCAAGCTCTGCTCCGAGAGGATCTGTTGCCTGAGGGAGCGCAGCTTGGCCTGGGACTGCTGCCTTGGGCCACAGTGGAGGTGTTGCGCCGTGCAGGGCAAGTGCATCCTCTCCCTCAGAGCAAACTGGTGCAGAAGGGGGAGGGGCTGCCGGTGGTGATTGTGCGCACCTCTCGCTCTAAGGCCAAGCAACTGATTGAAAACCTGCGCGGCGAGGGGGGCCCCCAAGGGGTTTGTTTCAATACGGGAGTGGATCCCTTCGATGGCCATCGCTACGAGCTAGAAATTGTCCAGACGGGTAACCGCGACCTGCACTTGTTTGGCGAATTTCCCAAAGACGATCCCGTGCACTCGAGGGCTCGCAAGCGCTGGGAGCGGCGTTGCCGCGATACGGGGGGCTGCTGTGGTTTGGTGATAGCGATGGGGGCAAATTCCCACCAGCCAGAGCTGCCGGTGCACCATATTTTGGCCGTGTTTGAGATGCAGGCCCTCAGTCCCAAGCGGCTAGGGCTGGGTCCCTTGGTGCGCGTCAGCCGACACTTGCACTTTTGACCCGCTCAAAAATGCTGGAAGGCCTGCTGGCGGCTGAGGATCTGGCCGTTGTCTAGCCGCACCGTCCCCTGCGGATCCCAGCCGGTGACTTCGCCAATCCAGGTTGCCCCTGGCAGCTTTTCCAAGAGGTACTGGGCTATGGAAGGCTCGGCGCTAAGGAGTAGCTGAAAGTCTTCCCCGCCGTAGAGGGCCCACTCTAGGGCCTGGGCCGGAAAGACCTGCTGCAAAGCCTCTGAAATCGGGATCCGCTCCGCCTCGATCCTCGCTGCCACCCCGCTAGCCTGACACACCTGCACCAGGGCATCGGCTAGGCCATCGCTGGTGTCCATGCCGGCAAGGCGCATAGGGTCAGGGATCGCTGCCAACAGCGGCAACAGATCCAGCCGCGGGTGGGGGTATTGGTGGGCCCTAATTAACTGCTGCTCGGCTGTCGGGGCTGTAGATCCCTGCTCAGGGTGAAGCAAGAGCTCCAGGCCAGCCCGCGCATCCCCATGGGGCCCAGTTACGATGAGCCAATCGCCCGGCTGCGCCCGCTTGCGCTCAATGGCCCGCCCTGGCTGCACCGATCCCAGCGCCGTAATGGCCACAAACCGCTGGGGCGAGCGGCACAGATCCCCTCCCACCACTTGGCATCCCCAGGGGGCGCAGCAAGCCTGTATTCCCTGGTAGAGCTCCTCCACCCAGGCCACTGGTGTGGAGGGCGGCAGGCCCAGGCCTACGAGCAACGAGTGGGGACGGGATCCCATCGCCGCCAAGTCCGACAAATTGGCAGTTGCCGCGCGCCAGCCCACGGCATGGGGCGGGGTGGTCAAGTTGCTAAAGTGAACTCCCTCTACCAAGACATCGGTGGTTACCACCAACTGTCCTTGGGGAACAGCCAACACTGCGGCATCATCCCCTACCACCTGCGCAGGACAGTAGCGTTGCACCACCTGCAGTAGCCCCGCCTCGCCAATGGCTGAGATCGGGAGAAGCTGGTGAGAATCCTCGGGAGGATCAGAAAACAGAGGAGGCTTCTGGGGATGCACGTGGGCGGAAGAGTCTTGAGGATCCTACTCTGCTAACCTACGGGTAGCTAGCCTCACCTTAACCAAGAGGTATCCCCTAGCTTTTGGAACCCATTTCGGCAGCTTGGAGTAAAGCCCTGGCCCGTTGCTGATCCAACTGAGCCTGCAGGCGCTCCTGCTTGTCACTGCTAGTGTTCAAAACTTGGTTGGCCTTCTCCAAAAGAGCTTGAGCTGCAGCCTTGTCGACTTGTTCTCCTCGCTCGGCCCGGTTGACTAGAACCGTTACCTCGTTGTTTTCCACTTCTGCAAAGCCACCCATCACGGCAATGGCCGACCACTTGCCACCGGCCTTGACCCGCATCACGCCGTTGCCGATGGCTGTCAACAGGGGAGCGTGATTGGTCAGGATACCCAGCTGGCCTGAGGTGGCAGGGAGGATCACCTCCTCGGCAGGGGCATCCCAAACAATGCGGTCAGGAGTAATCACGCGAACCATCAGCGCCACGGCAGGTCTCCTGAAGCTTGAGCTTAGCTGTTTTTATCCTACCGGATGGCGGTTGCACCCAGCTTTGTCCGCTTCTGAGCCGAGGGCAAGACTTAACCCAAGCATAACCTCCTCTTTACTTCAGCGGGAAAGGCAAGCGATATGGTGTAGTCGAGAACACGGATCCTTGGTCCCAAGGCCGACTCTTGTTCTCCCTCAACAGGGGAAAGGCCGCCCGCTGGAACCCAAGTTTGCCCCAGCAGAGCTAGCTCATGATACCTGAAACGCCGCCCAGCCAGCACGTCGAACGAGAGCGTCAGCTCCTAGAAGACCTCTACCGAGGCCGCAGCCTATCTTCCTACAGCCCTCGCCAAATCATTCCTCTGCCGCCTGAAGAGTGGGTGATTGTCTGCCGAGGCATAGTGCAGTTGAGTACTGTCCATGCCAACGGGAGTGAGGCCATTTTGGGCTTTGCCGTTCCCTCCATGCCGCTGGGATCCCCGCTGACAAAGTTGGATCCCTACCAAGCTAAGGCGTTGACGGCAGTTGACGTGCTGCGGCTGTCGGCAGCCGAGGTGGAGGCCTCAGAAACCCTAAGCCAGGGGCTGCTCAAGCAGTTGGTGCGGCGACTGCGCCAAACCGAAGCACTGCTGGCTCTGGCCGGGCGGCGGCGGGTGGAGGATCGGCTGCGTCAGTTGCTCTCCCTGTTGGCAGTGGAGTTGGGATCCCCCATTGCGACAGGAGTACGCCTGCAGGTGCGCCTTACGCACCAAGACTTGGCCAATGCCATCGGCACTACCCGCGTCACCATCACCCGTCTTTTGAACCGTTTCCGCCAGCAGGGCTGGATCACAGTGGACAAAAACCACCATCTCATCATCAAGCTGGCCCAAACGCCGCTCTGAAAGACTCATACAACCTCGGGCAAAAGCGGACTTTTGCTCGCGGTTGATGCTTTCTTCCTACTTCCACGACCCATAGCTAGTAGCAGGCTCAACACCTACTACCCCGCCAGAGGGATCTCCACAGGCGTCACTTCCCCTCGAGCTGACGGTAGTTGCTCCTTGCCCTTAGAGGGCACACAGGCTAAAGACGAAGCCAACTTTAGCCTAGGTGCCTACCAGAAAAGATGTACTTGCAAGCCTACTAGCTCAGCCAATCTACGTCAAGGCAGGAGGTTGGTTATGCCGCAAAGTGGCCGATTGTACGGACTCCGTCCCGCTTACGCGAACGGTGAATCAAGGACTAGAGGAGAGCCCTGATGGCTTTAAGCCTGGCGTTGGAGCTGTTGGAGAAGCCAGTTGGCGGCCGCCGTGTTGGTTTCGTTGGCCAAGCGTTCCAGAGTCTGCTCAAGCAGGGCTATCGGCAGGCCCGCTAGCACCTGCGACTGGGCAATGGCCCGGTAGCGTCCATCCTCGGCCAGGGCAAAAGCAAAAACACGCCGCCCTTTGACATCGATGACCCAGTACTCAGGAATGCCCAGGCTGGCGTAGAGCTGCTTTTGCTCGTCTAGGTCAAGGCTGAGGGTGGTGTCGGCAATTTCGCCCACCAGGTCGGGAGGCCTTTGGAAACGCAAGTCAATCCGCCGCGGCTCGCCGGCTTGGTATCTGGGGATGTTTTCTCCCTTGTAGAGCACTAGGTCGGGGGCGCAGGCGTGGGTTTCTGGGTACTCAATCAGGCAGCGACCGTAGGACTGCAGCGGCACGTCCGGGTGCAGAAAGGCCCAGGCGAAAAAGATTGCCGTCATCAAATCGCTGACGGAGGCGTGCTCTGGCCCTTCCTTGCCCATGCTGACCCACAACCAGCCCTGGTAAAAAGAAATCTTCTGCCAGTCCAGGGTGGGATGGTTGCAAATGGTCAAGTAGTCCTGCCAGGTGGCGTCGTGCCGCTCGAGGATGGAAGGGGTAGCCGGCTTTGAGGCAAGAACCATTGCTCTTCCCTCAGGGGGTGGGGGAACTTTCCCTCAAGCCTATCACCCGTCCTCGCGAAGAGGCAGGCTAGGGACGGCCAGAAGCCTCAGAAGTCTGGGCCGGCCAGCGGGGCTTTGCGCCAAGCCTGGGGCTGTCGGAACTTGTACAGATCCCGGATTAGCTGCACCCAGCCATCGGCCATGGACTCCACCAAAAGTTTGCCTTTCTCGGGCGTGGCAGCGGTGGCATCCCCCAGAACGCCGCTCTGGCTGAGATCGCGAGTTGTCCAAGCAAAAGAGATTCGCCCTTCCAGGCTGAGCAGACTGTCTTCCGGCAAATCTTGGGGGTACTCGCAGACTAGGCGGTCGGTGCGCACCGTCTCGGGCAACAGGTACATCAGCATGCTGGTCTCGCCGTCGCCAGCGTGGATGCCCAATTCCCGTTCTTTTTCTGTCATCAGCTCCTGCCCTTGGTGGGGAACGCGCCAGACGGAGATGGGGAAAAGAAGGAAATCTTCGTACTTCTGGTGTAGGTCGCGGGCCACAATCTGCAGCACCTCAGGTTGGCCGCCGTGGGAGTTGAGGAACACCAGCTTGCGAAATCCAGCCCGGTAAATGCTTTCGGCTACTTCGGTGAGCAAAGCCATCAGGGTCTGGGCCGAGAGGGTGATGGTGCCCGGGAAATGCCAGTGCTCGTTGGCCTTGCCATAGCACTGGGTGGGCAGAACGTAAGCCGGGATCTCCGGCTCCAGTTTTTCCATGGCTCGCCCGATGATTGCCGTGCCGATGCAGGCATCCACCACCAGGGGCAAATGGGGCCCATGCTGCTCGATCGAGGCTACTGGCTGGATGATCACCACATTCTCTTTGTTGGGCATGGCCTGGATCTCTGTCCAGGTCAGGTAGGGGAAAAATCGGTGGGGCGGGATAAAGGTGTGCATCATGGCGGGATCCGGTTGCAAGGAGTTTATGCCTTGCCTGCAAGGCTAGCACCGTGGGCAATCCCTGGATCTGAGAAGGCATCTCTTAAGATCAGGTGGTGGTTGTTCTTATTAGGCAAAAGCCAGCCATCCCATGACCCTGTGGCCCTGTTTGCCTGCCCGCTGCAGCTTTGGTGGGGATCCCTCCATTGAGGAACGTCCTCTGCCTGCTGGAAGGGGGGAAGAAGGGAGTGTCCCCACCTTGCCCCGCCCCATCCTAGCCCTGCCAGGGCCGCAGGCCACTCTCTATGGGGAGCTGATTCAGGCTTCTCTCCACCGTCTTGAGGCGGGATCTCGAGCCCTGCTCTGGGTGCGACCCCTGCTGCTTAGGGAGGGATCCCAAGTTTGGAAGCTGCGGGCCACGCCGGACTTGCTCTGGCCTGCTGCCGGTTTTGTTCCAGCCTACGCCGAGGAGATCCTGCCCCTGCTGGAGCAGGCTAGAGATCCTGGCCCCCACGAGCCCTCTGCGCGCCAGCGGCTCCAGGGGTTTCTGCGGCAGCTCTGGCAAGGCTAGGCTTTTTAGGAATCGCCAACGGACTGGCCACCAGCCAGCTCCTGCAGAGCCGATTCCAACCGCGCCAGCGCCTCGTCAATTTCCGCAGGAGTGACGATCAAAGGGGGCACAAAGCGCACCACCTGGGATCCTGCTGGCACCAGCAACAGCCCTTGCTCCATGGCAGCCCTGACCACCTCAGCCGCCGGGATCCGCAGCACCAGCCCCTGGATCAGGCCCCAGCCGCGTACCTCTTGAACAAGCTGTGGGAACTGCTCTGCCAAGCAAGACAAACCCTGGCGCAGATAGCTGCCCGTCTGCTGAGCATTCCAAACCAGGCTCTCCGCCATCAGGGTGTGGCAGACCGCTAGACCCACCGCACAAGCCAAGGGGTTGCCGCCAAAGGTGCTGGCGTGATCCCCTGGCTGGAACACCGCGCAAAAGTCCTTTGCCAACAGGGCACCAATGGGGATCCCGCCGGCCAGGCCTTTGGCCAGAGTAAACACGTCCGGCTCCACCCCCAGGTTGCAGTAGCCCCAGAGCCTGCCGGTGCGGCCCATCCCTACCTGCACCTCGTCCAACATCAGCAGGATGCCCCGCTCGCTGCAAACCCGGCGCAGCCACTGAAAGTAGGCGGGATCCCCAGGGACAACCCCCCCCTCCCCCTGCAGCGGCTCCAGCAGCACGGCACACACCCGCTCGCCCCAGCGCTCCAGCACCGCTGCCGTGCCCTCGATATCGTTGTAGGGGACGTAGTCGAAGCCAGGCACTAGCGGCGTAAAGTCTTTTTGGTATTTCGGCTGGCCGGTGGCCGTGAGGGCAGCCAGGGTGCGGCCGTGGAAACTGCCGTGGGCGGTGAGGAGGATGGGATCCTCGATCCCGCGCACCGTGTGGGCATACTTGCGGGCCAACTTGATGGCACCTTCAACGGCTTCTGCCCCCGAGTTACAGAAAAACACCTTGTCAGCACAGGAGTGCTGGGTCAGCCACTGGGCTAGTTGCGCCTGGGGGCGGTTGTAGTAGAGGTTGGAGACATGGTGCAACTGCTGCGCCTGCTGCGTCAGCGCCTGGATCCAGGCAGGATGGGCATGGCCCAGCGTGCAGGTGGCAATGCCCGCTACAAAATCCAGGTACTCCCGCCCCTCTTCGTCCCAGACCCGGCAGCCTTCCCCGCGCACTAGGGTCAGGGGATAGCGAGCATAGGTGGACATCACATGCCGCTCAAACAGCTCGGCAGCGGTTGCAGGGCTTGGGAGAGTGTCAGGGGGAGAGAAGCCTGGCGGGGACATGCTCGGCAGGGGAAAAATGGAGACAGCGTCTCGAGTGTATCACTCTGCCCTGGGGATGCTATTCTAGCGAAGCCCGAGGACGAGGAATGCCTACCCATGGGGCGGCGGGGGGTAACAGTCTGGTTTACAGGGCTAAGTGGGGCGGGCAAAACCACCCTTAGCTGCGGCGTGGCCCAGCAGTTGCAAGCTCTGGGTTTGCCGGTGGAAGTGCTTGACGGCGACCTAATGCGGCAACACCTCACCAAAGGGCTGGGCTTCAGCAAAGAAGACCGGGACGAGAACGTCCGCCGCATTGGCTTTGTGGCTAAGATGCTGACTCGCCACGGCGTGATCGTGCTGGTCTCGGCCATTTCTCCCTATCGGGCAACGCGGCAGGAGGTGCGGCAGCAGATCGGCAACTTTATCGAAGTCTTTGTGGATGCCCCCCTAGAGGTGTGCGAACAGCGCGATGTCAAGGGTCTCTATCGCCAGGCGCGAGCAGGCCTCATTCGGAACTTTACCGGCATTGACGATCCCTACGAGCCGCCGGAATGCCCAGAGGTGGTCTGCAAAACTGCCGAACAGAGCATCCCCGAATGCATTGAGCTGGTTATGCAAAGTCTTAGAAGCCGTGGCTATCTCTAACGAGGCTCAGAGAGCACCGGGCCTGGCCGACTGGGGATCCCTTGTGGGAAGATGTGAACGAGTATTTCTTTTCTGAGAGTCAAGGTAGCCATGGCAGTAACTCGTGCTGGACAAACCTTTGTGATGCGGGGCAGCAGCGAGGGAAACCCCGCCAAGTTCCTGGAGATGGCCAGCTCTCTGCTCAGCACCCACACCCGCCAGGGCAGTGGCAAGAAGGTTCAAGATCGCGCCTCCTACGGCAAGGCGGGTAGCCCCCGGGAGTTTCTGCAGATGGCTAGCGAACTGCGCCGATCTCTAGAGCAACGGGGGCGGTAGCCATTGGGATCCCTGTCCGGCTGGCCCAGCCAGGCGCTTTTGTTTTCGCCGCTTGGATCTCCCAGCAGGCTCTGCAACTCTTCAGCCGAGGGGAAAGGTACCTATCTGGGCCAGCAAACCGCCGGGGAGCGCAAGCAGCATGAAGAACAAAGGCTTTTGGCTGGTCGGGATCCTGGGGACGACCTTGGATCAGCTGAGCAAGCGCTGGGCGGTGGAGCGGCTGCTGCCAGGCCCGGAGATCCAGCTATGGCCAGGGGTGTTCCACCTCACCTACGTGGAAAACACCGGTGCTGCCTGGAGTCTGTTTGCCGATTCGGCGGAGTTTCTCAAGTGGGTCTCGCTAGGGGTGGCAATAGCCCTGGCGCTCCTGGCCCTGCGCAGCAGCAGCCTCAACCTTTGGGAGCAGGTGGGCTATGGCCTCATCTGGGCAGGAGCGGTGGGGAACGGCGTCGACCGCTTTCTCAACGGCTACGTGGTGGATTTTTTCAATTTCGTCTGGATTGGCTTCCCCGTGTTTAACGTGGCCGATGTGGCCATCAACCTGGGGGTGGTCTGCCTGGTGATTGGCCTGTGGCAGGGCAGCCCGAAGAAGACGGGGCCGGGATCCCTGCGAAAATTCGACTAAGCTGCCTACTTCACCCCCGCCCACCGACAATCCTCCCGCTTGCTCCCTCGGTAAGGAGAGGGAAGAGCTGGCGGCGCGCTCCACCACAACCCCAGGGCTGGCCCCAGTCCCAGGAGCAGGCCCAACCCTGCCGGCGCGACAATGCCAGATCCCAGGCTTACCAGTAGGGCAAAGGCAAAATTGGCCCCATAGAGCAGCAGCGGCCCCAGCAACTGGCGGCGGTTAAGGACAGGCTGATCTTTCCCCCAGAGGAGGTTGGCCACGGTCATAAAGGCAGTCCCTGTCAGCATCCAGCCGCCGAAGTTTTGCAGCGGCATGCCAAAGAACGGCCCTGGCTGAAACCAGGTCCAGAAGGGGATCAGGCCGCGGGTCATGGCCGGATCCAGCACAAAGTCCCAGGCAGTGAGCAAGAGCGCTCCCAACAGAATGGCTTCAAAGTGGATCAGCCAGTGGCGCCCCGCTTGCAGAGCCACCCGCGCCAACAGGTAGGCCGATAACCCCACATAGAACCAGGACAGAGGGATTGTAAAGGGAACCAAGCCGGCAATCTTGTAGCCCAAGCCGCTGAGGTAGCCGTAGTCACCAAAGGGGATCCCAGTGCTGGTGCCCAGCAGCTCGCTAGCTAGGGAGATGCCCACCGCTGGGATCAAGAACATCAGCAGGCGTCGCACCCCCAGGAGGCGGGATCCCATTAGAACTGCTGCCAGCGCCCCAAACACCATGTAGGCAACGCCGCCGTTGCCCATGCTCCAAGAGAAGGCCTGTAGGCCAATGGGAGGCAAACTGGCCACCCACTCGGGATGCGGTACTACCCAAAGTAGGCCCACTAGGCCGAAGAGCAAGGAGAGAATGTGCAAGCCTAGCGCCAAAGCTTCCAACCACTGCCAGATTGACCCAGACCAAAGGAGAACACCTCGCCTGTTAGAAAACTGGAAAGGCAAGCTAACCAGAACACCAGAGGATAACAGCCAACGCATGAGAAGCTCCCGCGGGGTGGTTGGTCAGAGCCACTGCGCTTTCCCACAGCTTGGGCAGGGGCTGAGGAGAAAAGCGGGTGGCAAAAAGGAAAGCGGCACCCGAGCCAAACCGCCTGGTCTGCTCAAGGTATGCCTACTGATACTTTGCTGCCTATTGTATCAATTCGTAAACATTCTGCCTGGCTTTCCCCAGAGGCCCCCTTCCTCCGTATCCCAGGAAGTCCTGAGGGGAGTCTACGCCCAGTTGAGCCGGGCTGTGGAGCGCCGGGACTGGGCTCAGGCCCTGCGCTTGGTGGATCTTTTGCGGCAGCAGTTGCAGGACCCCGCTCAGCTTCAGCAGCTGGAGAGCTACCGGCGGCAACTAGAGAGCTATCGTCAAGTCCAAGGGGATCCGCCGCCGCCCCAGTGGCCGCTTTTGCACAAACCCTTTATCGGTGACTTCCCGGTCACCAACCTCTTCGACCACGACCTGCCTTTGGGCGAAGGAGACGGCAATGGCCGATTTGTCAGCGGCCAGGGCCAGGTTTGGACTCCCAGTCCCCAGCACCCCTGTGGCAAAAGCGATGGCCACGCCGGCTACGACTGGGCCATGCCGGTAGGCACCCCCATCCTGGCCGCCGCCCCTGGACGAGTTACTGTAGCGCGCCCGGAACCAGAGTTTTTCTGCCCCAGCCTAGGCCGTCCAGTCAGAGGGCTGCGGGTGCGCATCCTGCACGAAGGAGAATCCCCGGGCGGGATCCGCCTAGAAACCCTCTACGCCCACCTCAGCCAAATCCGGGTACACGAGGGGCAGAGGGTGGCAGCTGGGGAGGTGATTGGCCTGTCAGGGGAAAGCGGCTGTGCCAGCGGGCCCCATCTCCACTTTGAGGTGCGCCGCTTTGACCAAGCCAATTCCGGCCAGCCCGCCCCTGTCGATCCCTACGGCTGGTTTGGGGCTGGCCTGGATCCCTGGAGCATCCATCCCCTGGGAGCAGAGAGCCTGTTTCTTTGGCAGGTGGGCCAAGCCCCCAGCCTAGGGGCCTGTTGGCGGGCTCAACAGCCTCCTGGTCATAGACACCTACGACCCTAGAGCGGTGGCTAGAGATCGCGGCGGACAAAGCCATCTCCCTCCCACTGGTAGAGCGTAGCCCGCAAGTCGCGGCTAGCTCCCGGGGCACTGGAGAGGATTAGGATCCCCTGGGGACTGACCCGCAGGCTGGCGTTGTTCAAATCTGTTACGCTCAGCAGCGGCACAAGCCCCTCTGCTCGGTGTTCTAAGATCAGAACCGACCGCAGCAGGCTGATTCCCCCTCGCTCAGTGAGGAGCACCAACTTGGGCTGGGGAGTGGGTGTGATGTCAGTGCGCAGCTGAGCCTCGATTAGCCGACCTGGGATGGGCTCAGCCATGTGGAGCAGACGAAAATCGTACCCTCCTTGATGGTCAAAGCTGAGCACGCGCACTACGGGCTCCACCGTCGGCTGCCGCTGGATCTCAAACACGGCCACCACTCCCTGCTGCGAGGAGGAGAGCAACTGAGCAGGGAACAAGCGCAGGTTTTCCCCACGATTGCCGCGGATAAAATCCCACCAGATGGACTGACGAAACAGGGCTACAACTCCCTCGCGAGCAGTACTGCCTGCAGAGGCAGCAGGCAATAGCGGCAGCAGCGGCTGGGAATAGGCGGAAGCTGAGGCGACTGGCAGGGCCAAAGCCAAGGCCGCTCCCCCTACTATAAGCTTGCGCATGCTTCCCCCTCCTCCACCAAAAACTGACTGCTCCTTTGGATTCAACCGTCATCCAGAATATCAGGCAGCATTCTTAGAAGTCGGCCAGGGCAAAAAGCGATAGCCTGCCTCCTCAACGGCAGCCACGATACCTGGCAGGGCCTCGGCGGTATGGGGCCAGCGGTCATGAAGCAGCAAAACTAGCGGTTGTTCCGAGTTCCTGAGCGCCTGCAACTGAGCGCGAACCCGCTCCACTAGCTGGGCTGGTGTTTGGCCGGCATAGGCATCTTCAGGGCTAATGTTCCAGTAGACAACCTGATACCTCGCCTGTTCCAAAGAATGGCGTAAAGCTGGATCTAGGCGAAAGCCCCCCGGTGGCCGAACAATCAGCTGAGGATCCAAGCCCAGCCTCTTCATCAGCTGGGTTGTCTGCTCCACCTCGGCATAAAATATCTCGTTGCTGCTGTAGAGACGTCGATAATCATGGGTAAAGGTATGGTTGGCTATTGTGTGGTGGTGAGCTTGAATGGACTGGGCCAACTCTGGAAATTGGGAAACATGGGTGCCGATAAGAAAGAAGGTGGCCGGAATCTGTAGCTGATCCAAAACCTCTAAAAGGCGAGGGGTGGACTGAGGCCAAGGCCCATCGTCAATCGTGAGGAAGGCAGAACGGGCCGGCACCTCCAACAAAGGCCCCAGCACTTCTTCCAAAGGCAGTTGCAAGGGCTGGCTATTTTCCGCTGGGTCGAGAAAGCTAGGATCTGGAACCCAGCCATGCTGTAGAAACACCTGTACATAAGCAGGCGCGGGTGTAATCAACAGACGCCCAGTGTGCTGGTCTTGGTTGCCCCAGTTGAGTTGATAGGGCAGTTCCTTGGCAACCTCAACCCTTGTGGAATGAGTGATTACAGCATAGGGAATGTCGATTAGATAATGCCCGTTCAGCCGCTCTTGATAGACCCAAGCAGCAGAGGGAGCCGATAGATAAATGAGTAGTTCTTGCGGATGGCTGCCTTGCAGAACGCGAACACTCTCAATTGGGAGAACAGGGCTGTATCCTAGGGTCGAGGTGAGGTTGAGGTTGAAAAGAGGGCGGGCCCCCGCAGCACAGTAATATAGACCCACCAAGAGGAAAGCCAAAAAAAAGATCACCGCCTTCAGAAAATGCATGGAGTTGCCAAGGTTTTCACAACAACTACAGAGCAAAAGACTATCACCACTCCCTGCAGCAAGTAGGATGAACCTAAATTGAGTGCAGGCGCTCTTCCCACTTACGGGGAGGTGAGGATCGGCGGATGTCCCGCCAGATGGCCGTGGCGGCCAGCGCTCCATCAGCCACGGCAATCGCCACCTGGTTGAGGCCCTGCTTCAAATCTCCTACCGCAAACAGGCGCGGGTGGGAAGTGCGGCACCACTCATCGGTGAGCAGGTTCTCCCCTTGCCATGTCAAGCCGGGGATCCCTTTCAAATAGCCGTTGTGGTATTTGGCGCCCATGGCTACCAGGCCAGTAGTAGCCTCGATGTAGGTGCCGTCCTCCAGCTCTACTCCTTGCAGCTGGTGGTTTTCTCCAAGAAAGCGACGAATGGGAGCTTCGTAGAGAGGGTAACCATGATCTGCCAGCTTTTTGCGTATCTCGGGGCCAACCGAGCACAAGCCATGGGTTAACACCGAGATATAAGGCGTAAACCAGTTGAGGACAAAAGCTGTATTAATCCGATCTTCTGAATTGACAATCAATACTGCTTTCTGATCCCGCATTTCATAGCCATCGCAGATCATGCAGACATGTAGCGAGTAGCCTGCATATTCGTAAACATTCTGCATATCAGCCAATTGAGGCAGATAATCAATAATACCTGTTGCCGCAATCAAATACTTGCTGCGAAAAATAGGGTAGACACTGTTGACTTTCCCCACCTTGACCTTGACAGCAAAAAGCTCCCCCTCGTCTGTAACATCTTCCACATAGCCCCCTAGATAGTCCACCCCCAAGCTAAGGGCGTGCTCCCTTCCTTGTCGCAACAGCTCTCGTCCTGGCGTGTTTGGCGGCAGGCCCAAATAGTTGCGCAAGTCCTGCATCCAAAAAGAGCGGCCTCTGCCCTTTTCCACCACCAAGCAGCTCAAGCCGTAGCGGGCCAAGTAAATGGCTGCCGACAACCCCCCCGCGCCACCGCCAGCAATAATGACATCGTAAATTTTGTTTAAGCCAACTTCTAGGTTCTTGCTGTTTAGTTTCATAAGAAGGGATCCTCCCGCAGGCTTTCTACTAGATAGCCTTCCGGTGTATCGAGGTGAAGGGATCAGTTCCAGCAACCGTCTAGAATAGGGGCTGAACTCTCTGTCAGGAGAAGAGTCGTATGCCGGTCATCCCAGCCGCCATTGCCCTCATCTTTATCGGCTACCTGTTCAGCTCTGTCAAGATCATTAGCCAGGGCTATGAGGCACTGGTAGAACGTCTGGGTAGGTTTCACCGCAAGCTAACACCCGGCTTGCACGTCATCTTTCCCCCCATCGACAGGATTGTGTTCCAGGAAACTATCCGCGAGAAGGTACTGGACGTGCCGCCGCAGCAGTGCATCACCAGCGATAATGTTTCACTAATGGCCGACGCAGTGGTTTACTGGCGCATCACGGATATGATCAAGGCTCGCTATGCGGTAGAAGATGTGCAGCGAGCTTTGGTGAACTTGGTGCTGACGGCGCTGCGGGCTGAGATTGGCCGCATGGACCTGGATCAGACCTTTTCCTCGCGCGCCGAGATCAACGCCCGCCTTCTGGCCGAACTGGACGAGGCCACGGATCCCTGGGGGATCAAGATCACCCGCGTGGAAGTCAGGGATATTCAACCCTCCAAAACCGTGCAGGACTCGATGGAAAAGCAAATGGCTGCCGAGCGGGAGAAGCGGGCCGCCATCCTCAGGTCAGAGGGGGAACAGCAGGCCAGCATCAACCAGGCGGCAGGGGCTGCCAAGGCTCAACTCCTGCGGGCAGAAGCCGAAAAGCGACAGCGGCTGCTATTGGCCGAGGGTACAGCTGAGGCCATCAAAACCATTGCCGCTGCCTTGCAAGAACACCCCGAGGCAGCCAACGCCTTGCAATACCTAATGGCCCAAAGCTACATCGATATGGGCCTCAAAGTGGGCAGCAGCCCCAGCTCGAAGGTCATTTTTATGGATCCCCGCTCCATCCCTGCCACCCTGCAAGGGTTGGTCTCGATGGTGGATATCTCCAAGGTTAGCCAGGGATCAAGCTCCCAAGCTTCCGAGGCCCCGCAATTGCGTACCTCGGCGGCATTCTCGTCTGACCTTGAGATTCCTCCACTCAATTCTTAGGATCTCCCCCGGGCCGAAGCCGCTTACGCCCTTCGAGCCGTAGGCTTTGGCCTGCGGTGACCTGGTTTTCCACATTGGCGTCCGTCGCTAGTTGGTAGAGAAGCTGCAACTGGGGTGCGGGCGACAGCCAAGCTAGGGGATCCTGGCCTCCTCATCCCTGCGGCTATGGTAGTTGCGGATCGCCCGCCTGACCAAGGTGAGAAAGGCGTAGGCCCGTTGATCTGTAGGATCCAAGCGCATCACCGTTTGAAAAGCTTCTTCCGCCCGCCGCAGCACCTCAAGATCGATCTGGCCCTCGACCTCTGCTTCCAGTTGGGCCTTTTGCAACAGCAGGGCCCCCCGGTTGTAGTGGGCTGCAACATGGCCGGGATCCGCCGCCACCACCGCCTCCAGTTCGGCCAGGGCTGGATCCAGATAGCCACTCACACCCAGCACCCAGGCCAACTTATAGCGAGCCTCTGTGTGGGTAGGATCCTCGGCAACTGCCCGGCGAAATGCTTGAATGGCAGCCGGAAAATCGCCCGCCTGAACCGCTGCGATGCCTTCTTGGTAACTGTCGCTGGCCATAGGCAAGGTTGATCCCTGATCTGCAGCTTAGCCCTTTCTAGCTGGGATCTCCCAGTTTTCCCACCCAAATGTGAGAAGCGGTTCAGCGCTTTTCCCCCTGGGCCTGCCATCTGCAGCAGGGGAAACTGCCTCAGCAGGAGATCTGAGATTGCGCGAAGCCCGCTCCAGTAAAACTCTGCCCCTTCCTAGGCTGAACATAGCCACTGAATGTCAGGTCGAACCATGAACGCCAAACTGCTCTTCCTGCCCCTGGCTTTGGGGCTGTCGGTGGCGCCCACCGCCGCTGTTTTTCCCAAAACGCTGGGCATCTACCCCTCGCTGCAAAGGCTACAACTAGCTGACACTCGCCTAGAAACCGGGGCCCGCTCCATCCTCGTCAACCCTGTGCCTTCCGACTTGCAGGTGACCTTGGAGCTGGATCGGCGCGGCTCTAACCCCATCTACCGGCCTGGCGAGCCGATTCGCCTGACTCTCAGTACCAACCGTGACGCCTACGTCTACCTGTTTAGCATCCAAGCCGATGGACGCACTCACCTTATTTTGCCCAATCCCTTCTCAGGTGGAGAGGAGTTTCTGCGGGCCGGCGAAGTGCGCACCTTCCCACCCCCTGGCGCCAGCTACCGCCTGACCATTGCCCCGCCCTTTGGCCAAGCCCAAGTGTTGGCGGTGGCCTCCCCCCGGCCGCTCAACTTCCAGGAGATCGTCGCTTTTGAAGAGGGTGGATCCTTTGCCCATGTGCAGGTGGAGGGATCCAGACTAGGCGACGCCATCGCCCGCGCCATCCTCGTCGAGAAGATCCCTGCCCGCGAATGGGCGACCACCACTCGCTTCTATCGCGTCGCTCCTCGCTGAGCTCTCAGCTTAGAGCAAGGACGCCCAGCAGCCCAAACCTGCCCAAAAAAGGCAGCGCAGGCTCCCTGGCAAACACTCCGCGCCGCTGCCGCGACAGGGATAGACCGCCTTGTGGTAGGAAGCTCCTCTAGCTACAAGCTGTGGAAGATCCCTCACCCCCTAGGACTGGGGAGAACCTCAACGAAACTTAAGCCCAAGAGAAGAACAGCCGTCAAGCTCACGGCCAACATCAGACCAGCGGGCAGAAATTTGCCAGTTTTGCGGTAGCGCAAGGCAAAAAGAAGAGATCCCAGCGCCGCCGTCCCTAAGCCCAAGCCTAGGCCCCAACGGGGATCCGCTCCCAGGAGGACATAGCTAGCTCCGCTGAGAACCGCTCCCACCAAACCTCCAACTAAAGACTTGAGACTTTTGCCTCTTCTATAACCGACTACTCCGCCTACCAAAAGCAGCACCCCGTAGACGAGCAAAGTAATCCGTGCAATCGCCATGACAAGAAAAAAGTTTCCTACCTTGCTTTAGTCCACAAGAATTTCGCGGATTAGAGGCAGGCGGAGAGTAATGTAACGGTTGAGAACTGAGGGATCGACCGTGCTGAGGGCATATCTTTTCTGACAGGCATTCAGGAGGAGATTGACCAAGTCATCGTCACGCTGATTCAGCCAATCCGGTCTGCCGATCTCGCTGACCAAAGACCAAAATTGACGTATCATCTCAGGAGTCATGGCATCGTCCATCGCCTAGGGTAAGGGCTAAACTGCAAGAGTGAACCAGGCTAGCGATCCCATTCTAGGGAAAACAAGCGCTCCCCAGAACCGACATTTCAGCTCCGTCACAACTTAGGATAAGATGTTACGCTTCCCCACAAAGCTCAGCAAACAGCGACTACCTGCTTCAGAAGGCTTCAAGCTAAAACCTCCAGATCGCTAGCTCCAATAGCTACGAAACCATAGCTGGTACAATGACTCCCCTGGCAACTTTTTTTCTCTGTTTTACCTTACTTACCCAATCCTCAGCGCAGCCACCTTCCTTGTTCTGTCAGTCTAGAGCTTCCCCTTGGGGTTTACCCCCATGTATCTTACCTGTAGCCCCGTCTCATCCTCAGCTGAATTTGACTCTAAGCCTGGCTTCCCCCTTGTTGCTGGAGCAACTGCCTGATGACTACTAGCTGGCGCTGATAGACTCTCTACCTGCCGAGCAAGCTGCTTGCCTCCCTAGCCAACAAAGAGCAAATCTGGAAAATCGGGGCAAACAGAGCGCTTGCCTCTTTAACTCCTCCCTAGCCCAACATGAAGCGCGACTTACGGACTCCGTCCTGCTGACCCAAGAAGGCCTCCAGCTTGCTCTTGCAAGAAGACAGCTCTGCTGTCCGCCCTACCCTTGCCCGCTCTGCTTGGACTAGCGGTGTGGGGCACCAGGGACGACGTTTATCTCTCAGATAGCTCCTCATCTCTAGAGTGGATGATTACTCTTCCCCCCTGCCAATCCAAACTCAGGGGTTTCGCTTCTGCCTCGATACCTAGCTGGGCCCAGGCGCTGACCATGGCCGCTCCTACCCCTTCTCGCTCCTCAGGCGCACAGAACGCCAGGAGGGTAGGCCCAGCCCCGCTGATCACCACTCCGTAGGCTCCTGCAGCCAGGGCTGCCTCCTGGACTGCCTTGAAACCAGGGATCAACTCCATGCGGGCCGGTTGGTGCAGCCGATCCTGCAAAGCCACCCTCAGCCAGTCCACCCGCCCCAACTGCAAGCTGCGGATGAGCAGCCCCAGATGGCTGCTGGAAAAAACGGCATCGGCCAAGCTGACGGACTTGGGCAGGATCTCGCGGGCTGCCTGAGTGGAGAGCTTGAAGCTAGGCACCGCTGCCACGATCCCAATGCGCTCGTGCCACTCCACTGGGCAGAACACCCACTGCCCTTGCTCTCCCTGCACACAGAGCTGACAGCCGCCTTGAAGGGCGGGCACCACGTTGTCGGGGTGACCTTCGAGGGCAATGGCCAACTGGAGGAGGGTCTCGGAGGCTAGGTTAAGAGATCCAATGGCATTGGCTCCCAGCAGGCCGCCGACAATAGCAGTGGCAGAACTGCCCAGCCCTCGCGCCAGGGGCACGTTGAGGGTAATCTCAATTTCCACTCCCGGCACAGGCTTGTCCAGCAGCTCAAAGGCCCGGCAGAAGGCGCGATACACCAAGTTGTCCTTGCCCTGGCTGATAGGATCGCTGCCACGATAGTGAATGCTGAGATAGTGAATGCTGAGTCCAGCAGGGATCTCGCGAAACTGGAAGTGGTTGTAGAGCTGCAGGGCTGCACCCATGCAGTCAAACCCTGGCCCCAGGTTGGCGGTAGTGGCTGGGACAATTACCTCTACTCGCTCTTTGACCAAGGGAAAGCTCCTTAGCGAACAGCGGGCACCTCACACCTACTATCCTACAGACGGTGGATCTCAGGCTCTCAGGGCCTCAATGGGATCCAGTTGCGCCGCTTTGCGGGCGGGGAAAATGCCAAAGACCAGTCCAACCCCCGTCGAGAGGGAAAAAGATATGACCACTGCCACGGGATCGACAGTCGTGGCCAAGGGGGTAAACATTCGCACTGCCACCAGGAGGCCGCTGCTGAGGAGGATCCCGGCCACTCCCCCGCTGACGGCAATCAGGATAGCCTCGGCTGCAAACTGCTGCAAAATTTGCCGGCTGTCGGCCCCAATTGCCTTGCGCAGGCCAATCTCAGGGGTGCGTTCTGCCACCGAGATCAACATCACGTTCATGATCCCCACCCCACCCACCAGCAGCGAGAGCGCTGCTGTGCCGCTCAGCAGTACCCGCAGTAGAGTTAAAATCCTGGCTGCCCCATCCAGCAACACTTTCTGGTTGCGGATGACGAAGTCATCTTCTCCTATCAGTTGGTGCCGCTGGCGCAACAGGTTGCGGATCTGGAACTCAGCAGCCGGCAAATCTGCTTCGGAGCGGGCTGAGACAAAGATGGCCGTCAACTCCAGGCCATAGGGAGAGCGCCGTCCAACAAAGCGGTTGGCCACCACGTCTACCGGCAGAAACAGGCGGGCATCGTTGTTGCCAAACACTGTTGGCTTGGGGCGCAAAATGCCGACTACCTCAAAGGGCAAGTTGTTGAGCAGCAGCGTCTCTCCAATAGCGGCGGCGGGATCCAAGCCGAACAGCTCGCGGGCGGCCTCACTGCCCAGCACTACCACCGGGCGCTGCTCCTCAATGTCCGCTGGCAAGAGGAAGCGGCCCTCCTCGACCTCTAAATTCAGCACCGACAAATACTCCGGCCAGGTGCCTATGACCTCATAGCGGCGATCCACCCCGCCCCGCACAGCCCGCACATTGACCGCCAGGCTGGGGACAGCTGCCGATACCGCAGGCACTTCCGCAGCAATCGCCCGCAGGTCGTCGAGGGTAAGAGGACGGACGTTGCTGGCATCCGCTAGGCCAAAGCTGGAAGAGAAGACAATCAGCAAATTGGTGCCCAAAGCCCGAAACTGATCCACAGCCAGCTCCTGGGCAGCATGGCCAAAGCCAGCAATGGCTACCACTGCCGCGTTGCCGATGAGGATCCCCAGCATGCTCAAGCCTGTGCGCAAGCGGTGCCGTCGCACCATTTGCCAGGCCATTTTGGCTGCAACCAGAAAGCTCATGGGTGCGGCCTAACTCTCCCACTTCGGCTAGGACGGCGCTCTTGTGGAAGCAAACTCTGCAGGGTTACTCCTGGCGGCAGCGCCGTAAAGACCCGATCCCCCGCCTGCAGGCCGGAGAGGATCTGGGTGATCCCTCCCTGGGTGAGGCCCGTTTCTACTGGCCGATAGACAGGCCGCTGGGTTTGCGGATCCAACAGGATTACCCCCTCTTGGCCCCCCTCCCGCAGGATGGCCACCGAGGGCACCGTGAGGGCTTGGGGTTGCTGCTCCCCGAGAAAATCCACCGAGACGTTCATGCCAATGCGCAAAAAGTCTGCCCCCTGCTCCGGCTCGATCGCGACCCGAAAGACGGTGACCTCCCGCACCACCACCGTGGCAGGGGCAATCCGCTTCACTCGTCCCCGTACCACTCGATCCGGATAGGCCAGGGATCGGATCTCCACCGGCTGTCCCACCCGCACCTGGGCAATCTGCGCCTCCGGCACCTCCGCTCGCACCTCAATCCCCTGGGCCAGCGCCAGGATGGAGCTGGAGGAAGCAGCAGTGGCGTCGGAAGCTGCGGTTGTGGGAGTTACAAAGGATCCCACCTCGGCAAAGCGCTGCACCACCACACCGGAAAAGGGCGCCCGGATCTCGGCCTCAGCTAGGCGAGATTGCCGCTGGGCTAGCTCGGCTTGGGCCTGGGCAATCTGGGCTTGGATCTGCTGCAGCGTTTCTGGGCGGCTACCTAACCGCAATCGCTCCAACTCTTGTTGGGCAGCTTGCAAGTCCGCTTGCGCTTGTTCCAAGCGAGCTAGGCGTTGATCCAGCTCGCTGCGGGCTACAGCCCCCTCCTGCACCAGCGCCTGAATCCGTTCCAGCTCCTTTTGGGCCAAACTCACCTGCGCCTGCGCCGCATCCACCCTGGCCTGGGCTGCTGCGATGACCTGGGGTCGCTCGCCGGCTTGCAATTCCGCCAGGCGGGCCTGTAGCTCTTGGATGCGGGCTTGGGCTTGGCGAATGCCGCTAGTTAGATCGCCGTAGTCCATCCGGGCTAGCACCTGCCCTGCCACCACCTCATCTCCCTGATCCACCAATAGCTCCGCCAAACGGCCCGCCTCTCGAGGACCGACATTTACCTGGCGAATGGGCTGCACCTGGCCGCTTACCCGCAGCCGTTGGACTAGATCCACTACCTCGACGGGCACCGTCAACCTTTGTAGGCGCTGTACCCTCTGCTGCTGGAGGTACCGCTGAACCAAAATACCACCCCCTCCCAAGCTGGCCAGCAGCAGACCCAAGAGAATCCAGCCAGTAGGCCACCCTTTCCTAGGGGGTTCGGGCTGGAGCAGGGGTTGGTCTGCAGATTTGGCAGGGGGCAGGGATCCCGTCTGGGGCTTCACGGCGTCTCCCGCCTCTCACAAGAGCCTACAATCTAGCCTATCTAGCAAAGAGAGGGGCGCCAACGCAGTCTTGAGCTCCGGGGTCGTCCGGCCCTTCGAGACCTGTACAAAAAGCAGGGGGATTGCTACGATAGTTAGCCGCTGAGAGCGCGGGAAAGCCATGAACGCTCGCATCAACCCCGAGGCCATCCTCCGCCTTGTGGAGGCGGAATACCTGAAGCCGGACCTACCTGAGATCCACGTTGGGGATCAGGTGCGGGTGGGGGTACGCATTCAAGAAGGTGGCAAAGAGCGAGTGCAAACTTTTGAAGGCACGGTCATTGCCATGCGCCATGCGGGTCTCAACCGCACCATCACCGTGCGCAAGGTTTTCCAGGGCATTGGCGTGGAGCGCGTCTTCCCAGTTCACTCGCCGCGCATCGAGTCCATTCAGGTGCTACGGCGGGGCAAAGTGCGCCGCGCCAAGCTCTTCTACCTGAGGAAGCGAGTAGGCAAAGCCACGCGCATCAAAGCCAAGGAAGATCTCCAGGAGGAGGCCCTTTAAAGCTACAGGGAAACTTGCTAGGCTAGATAGAAAGCTAGTCTCTAGTGCGTCCTTAGTTCAGCTGGTAGAACGTCGGTCTCCAAAACCGGATGTCGGGGGTTCGAGTCCTCCAGGACGCGTTACTTAGAGCTCAAGCTGGCCTTTGCAGTGCAACCTGTATACTCTGCCAAGCTAGGCTTTACCGGCCTCTTTCTTGATCCGCTCCAATTCTGCCTGCAGCTCAGCAATCCGCTGGCGCAGTCGAGCTGCCTCTGACAGCTCAATGGCAGTGCTCCCTTCTGCCTCTGCCTCGCCCATATCTTCAATGGTGATTCTGCGGGGGCCACCGGCAGCCTTTCCCTCTTCCTTGCGGTTGACAGTGGCGGCAATAGCGTCCATGTAGGCTCGCGCCTCCTCGGCTCTCATTGCCCCCAGCTCTACCAATTCATCTACTAGAACCTGTACCTGCTTGCGCAGCTCCAGCAGGCGGTCTCTGGCATTCCCAGCCACCTTGGGGACATTGTCGGCAACTAGCGCCGCCAGACCCATGCCGAAGTAAAAGGCTTTTTGAGCCAAGTTGGCAAGGGGATTGTCTTTTTCAGCCATAGGGTGTGCCCTGCTAGTGCCCGTGGAACCCAGCTGCGGGAAAAGGGCGACCTGGGTTGACGCGCCTGCTCAGAGCATCCCGTAGTGCTGCTATCTTCCGATCCTGACACGGTTTGGGCGTCCGAGCCGCACGGACCCAGGTCTTCCAGTAGCCTAGCATTTTTTTTCCTGCTTGGCTTGCTGTCTAGCGGTGAGCCTAGGGAGTGCCTGGCGGCTCCAAATAGACTGGGATCCGCTCTCCCGCCCTCTCGCTGCGCTGTACCTCTTCTTTCTGAGCTTGAGGGATCGCCACGGGCAAGGTAACCGGCTGGGCAACAAAACAACTGGCCACCGGCAGGGCCTGCTCCAGTTCGTCGAGGGGGCGTGGGATCACGGCCACGGCGTTTAGCTCGCCAATGCGCTCTGCCTCGTACATGCCCGCATCGATGGCAATGGCCACGTTGGAGACCGTGCCGCGAATGATGACCGTACACAAGCCGTCGCCAATGGTCTCGTAGGCGGCTAGCTGCACATCGGCTGTTTTCAGCATTGTGTCAGCAGCCCCCACCATGGCGGGGAAGCCGCGGGTCTCCAGCAGGCCCACGGCTAGGTTGCTGAGGCGGCTGTAGCCCCGACTTTGGGCCAGTTGAGACAGCTTGCTGCTAATAGGCAGCACCACCTCTAGGTTGGGCAGGGGCCTTGGGATCACCAGACTGGAGATCTCCTCCTGGTTAAACTGGCGAGCCACTTCAATCCCCTCTTCGATGGCAATGCGCACATCGGCGATGTTCCCCCGCACAATTGCCGTGCAGTAGCCGCCGGAGATCTTCTCAAAGCCAATGAGAGTCACGCCGGCCGACTTGGTCATGGCGTCGGCAACGCGGACAATGACGGGGAAGCTGCGCGTCTGAATAAGGCCCAGAGAGGTGGACATGGCACTCTACTTCCTCGATGCCAGGGTAGCTCTCAGAACCGCCCATCCCGCGAGGAGAGAACCTGACGGTGAGGGTAGATCTTGCCCAACAGCCGCTCCAGCTCGGCACGGCCTGGGATCCCGTTGAGCTTGCCTGCCCCCTTTTGTTCTTGCGCTGGCTCCGCCGCTGCTTGCTCCTGAGGGGTTACCTCTGCCTTAGGAGAAGGAGGAGGGGTCTTGGCCTCAGACACTCCTTGGGCGGGGGCTGCGGGCAACTCTTGCACCCTCTCTGTCTCTTCTGGCTCTGTCTGGGTTACTCCAGTCGCCTCTTCCTCGCTTCCCCAGGTGGGATCCCCAAGTAGCGAGCCGGGAGGAATGACTGCCTGGCGGAGTATTGAACAGTTGAGCAGCGTGGCTTCCGAGCCAATGCAGGCATTTTCGCCGATGGTGCCTTGCCCAATCACCAGCACCCCCCTTCCCAAAGTAGCCCCCGCCTCCACAACCAGGGATCCCCCACAGGCGTGCAGGATAGATCCCGCGCCAATACAGACGCCCCGCCCGATGTGGATACGGCAGCCGGGATTGGCGCGCAGCAGCACCCCTGGGCCGATGCTTGCCTCCTCCTCTATGTCTACCTCACCACTGACAACGTAGTGGGCTTTACCGCTCTGCGCGAGCCAGGCTTGGGACCTGAGGGAGGTGGGCAGAGTGGAAGCCAAGGTGCTTCTCATCGCTAGGGGGCTGGCTGGAAACCAACCCGGAACTCCTCAAGGGGTTTGGATAATCTGCTCCAGCACCCGCCGCTTAGATTTGGGGTCAATGCCCAGCAGGCGCACGTACTCGCCGCGATGTTCCTCTAGGCAGGCCTCCAAGGCTGCTACCACTTGGTCCAATTGCGTGGCTTCAATGGGGCTACAGCTTTGCCAAGAGGAGGTGCGAAAGCGGCGCTTGTCAGCGTGTTCAGTGCCGATGCGGTAGCCCTGGCTAAGTAGTTGCTGGACTTGCGCCACCACCTCGCTGCTAAGTCGCCTAGGGGTGGAGGGAGGGGAAACTGCAGCCACCGGCGCTCCTTGAGCTGCTGGCGCAGAAGTGGGCGGCTTGCCACTGGGGGTCTGGATGAGGCGCTCATAGACCCGCTTTTTCCCTTTGGGATCGATCCCCAGCAGGCGCACGTAGTGGCCCTGGTGCTCTGCCAGCGCCGCCCTCAGCTCGGCCAACACCTCTGGCCCACGGCTAGCGCGAAGGACCGGCCCGCTCTGCCAAGAGGAAGTTTTGAAGCGGCGCTCGTCGGCATATTCGTAGCCGATGCGGTAGCCCTGGGCTAGTAGCCGGTGCACCTCTTCCTGCAGCTCCAAATCCGGGCTGCTGCTGTCCCCTGCCCCGGAAGCAGAAGTCGTGCTTATCGCCGCGCCCGCCTCCGCCGGACTGCTGCCCACCTGACCTTTGGGGGTCTGAATCACCTTCTCCAGCACCCGCCGCTTGGCTTTGGGATCGATCCCCAACAGGCGCACGTACTCTCCCGCATGCTCGGCTAGGGCTGCCCGCACAGCCGTTAGGATCTCCTGGACCGAGCCGCTGAAAGTACCCAAGGTCTGCCACGAAGAAGTGCGGTAGCGGCGAGCATCGGCCACTTCCAGGCCAACGCGGTACCCTTGGGCCACCAGGCTTTGGATCTCCTCCTCCAGACGCCATTCCCCCCTGCTGGAGCCTGGCATAGCCACCGAAAGGCGGCCAGAGGATCCCGAGGGAGTTGCGGGACCTTCTGGGGTTTGGATAATCTGCTCCAGCACCCGCCGCTTGGCTTTGGGATCGATCCCCAACAGGCGCACATACTCCCCGCGGTGGGCTGCTAGAAGAGCTTCCAGCGATTGCACCACCTCGGCCTCGTGGGTGCCGAGGATTGGGCCTTCGCTCTGCCAAGAGGAGACGCGGAAGCGGCGGGGATCAGCGTATTCCAGGCCCACCCGGTAGCCTTGGGCCAAGAGGGCGCGCACCTGCTCCACCACCTCTGGACTTAGAAGGGATCCGCTGCCGTTGTGCCCATTGGCAAGAGAGGAGGAAGAACCAGAAGCGCGGGCTTGCATCAGCTCGTTGCGAATAGGAGCAATACAGACGAGGTTCTCGCTGCAGTGGTAGCCCTCCAGCAGGGCTTGGTTAATGCCGATAACGTGCTGAGCAAACTTGGCATCGCTATCTTGGACATCCGGTAGCCGGTCAGCCTCAGCTTGGTTGGTGATGATGGAGCCGGAGCGCACATATTTGCCCGGCGGGATCTCCACATCCTGGATGAGGCAGTGCAACATGATGATGCAGCCATCTCCCACCCGCGCATTGAACACGGTGGAGCGGAAGCCGATGAAGCAGTTGTTGCCTATATAGGCTGGCCCGTGGATCAAGGCCATGTGGGCAATGGAGGTGTTCTTGCCAATCCACACCGAGTAGGGCTGGCCATCTTCCCCAATGACCCGCCCTTGCTCCAGGCCGTGGATCACCACCCCATCCTGGATATTGGAGCCGTCGCCAATGTAGAAGGGGGATCCTTCATCGGCGCGGATGGAAGTTCCAGGGGCGATGAGCACCTGAGCGCCGACGCGCACATCCCCGATGAGATTGGAAAAGGAGTGGACGTAAGCAGAGGGATGAATGGTAGGCTCCGCCAAGCGACGTGACCAGGGCGTTGGCGGCGCAGCGTAGGTTTGAGCAGGCATAACCGTGAGCCTCTAGACCCAATCAAAGAGGAAAGGGAAGGATCCCAGCTAGCGTTGCTCGCGCTTGTTGTAGACGGAGCGACCGTCAATGCTAACGGTGTCAATAATGGCCATCACCACAGCATCCAGAGGGCGGGTTTCGTTTCCCCGCGGTTGGCGAGCCGCGCTACCTTGGCTGACCAGCACCCATTCCTCGGCGCCGGCTCCCACTGGGTCAGCAGCCACAGCATAGTCCGGCTGCGGCCGGCCTTCGAGATCGACATACTGCACCACCAGGAACTTCACGCCCGTCAGGCTGGGATCCTTCTGGGTGCTGGTGACGGTACCCCGTACAATCGCAATACGCATCTAGGGACGCGTGAAGGGACGAATGGCATTGACCCCTTCGCGGAACTGGGCCACATCCTCGGTGTAGCGAATGGGCAACACGTACTCCAGGTTTTCGTGGGGACGGGCAATGATGTGCCAGGAGAGCAGCTGGCCGCCGTTGACCCGCTTCACGGCTTCGATGCCAGCAGCTACCGAGGCCTGCACCTCAGAGACATCGCCCCGCACGATCACGGTGACGCGCCCACTGCTGATTTTCTCGTAGCCCACCAAGGTGACGCGCGCTGCCTTCACCATGGCGTCGGCCGCTTCCACTACCGCTGGGAAGCCCAGCGTTTCAATCATTCCAACTGCGATGGCCATAGGGACTCCTTACGCTGAGATGGGTTAACCAGCTTCCGGGCTAGGTGCGAAACTGCTCCACCGCTTCGGTGTAGCGAATGGGCAGCACGTACTCCAGGTTTTCATGCGGCCGAGCAATGATGTGGTGGGAGAGCACCTCGCCACCGCTTACCCGCTTGGCAGATTCCAAACCGGCAGCTACCGAGGCCTGCACCTCGGAGACGTCACCCCGCACGATCACAGTGACACGCCCGCTGCCAATTTTTTCGTAGCCCACCAGCGTGACACGCGCCGCCTTCACCATGGCGTCGGCTGCTTCTACTACTGCTGGAAACCCCCGCGTTTCAATCATTCCAACTGCAATAGGCATATCAACTCTCCACCCCTTTGAACGCCTAGTTCCTAAGCACCGTGAAGTTCAACCTAGCAGCTACTGTCTTGCCGATTGGCTGGCTGCTAGGATCTGGCTACTTCGTTGACCTCAAGTGAAGATCCTTCTGTCTCTGCCTCACCTGGTGATCCCTTCAGGAAAACCAACCCTGACTGACCTAGACGCTTCCTCCCCCCTTTTTGCCCAAGAAAGACCTGCTTAGCAACAGACCTCGGACTAGGTTGGGACGAGCCACTAGGAGTCATCGGGATTTCAAGGGAGCCATCGCGCAGCAAGGCAAAGCTATCAACTCTGAGCTCAACCTATCCCTTGCTGAAATCATACAGAGAATTCGGCTGAGATAGCTCAGAGCGAGGATCTCCGACCTAAGCAGAATGATATCCCCAATCATCCCGAATAAAAATCAATATTCTTAATTGGAGTGATAGCTTTTATTAAGAAAGCACGACTGTTGTTAACTGTTAACAAACAGTTCTTGACACTCCTTCTCTTCAGAGTCACCAGCTTAGCCACTCTTTCCCTGACAGCGCAGCGAAGGGGGCACCTCCAAACTATGCGCTTCCAAGAGGCCGGCTTGGCTTAGCAGCTGCCTGGGGGATCCCTGAGCCCAGACGCGGCCTTGATCCAAAAGGATCACCCAATCGCACACCTCAAGGATCAGCTCCAGATCGTGGGAGGCCAGCAGAAAGGTGTGGCCTACTTGCTGGAAAAAGGCGATTAGCTGCCGTCGCGCCCGCAGATCCAGGTTAGCGGTCGGCTCGTCGTAGAGCACCAACTGGGGCTGCATCGCCAGGATCCCAGCGATGGCAATCAGACGCTTTTCGCCACTGGAGAGGCGGTGGGGTGGGCGATTGGCTAGATGCAGGGTGCCAGTCCTCTGCAGGGCTGACTGTACGGCGGCGATAATCTCCGCTTCAGGCCAACCGAGATTGCGCGGTCCAAAGGCCACATCCTCCGCCACAGAGGCGGCAAACAGTTGGTCATCGGGATCCTGAAACACTAGCCCCACCTCAGGCCGAAATTGGCCAGGTTGCAGCGGCTCCCCAAACAACGTAATCTGCCCAGCGCGGAGGGGCAAGAGACCCGCAAGAGCAAGGAACAGGGTAGTTTTGCCGGCACCATTGGGGCCGATAACCCCCACCCGCTGGCCAACTTCAACTCTGAGATCCACCCCTTGCAGAACCAGTGGGCAACCAGGGTAGGCGACCCACAACTGGCTAACCTCCACCGCTGGCCTTGTCTTCATCAGAAAAAAACGCGGCACGGCAGCCCCAGGATCTAGCCGCCCTCCAACGTAAGACGACTACACTACTATGCAGCAAACTCTGACCCTGGTCTGCAAGCTAGCCCCCCAGCGCAGGCAGCCAAGGCCAGGGACAGAGCTACCTTCACACCTGCGGGATGGAGTTGGCTTTAGCCAAGGGAATAGTCTAGCGTTGCTCCAGATCCTTCTGGCGCCTCTGCATGGCGGCGGGGGTAAGCTGCAAGGTGGGCACGCTGGGGCTGCTTAGATCAATCTGGAGAATTTCCTCGGGCGTACACTCGCAGTAGCGGCCCAGATCCCGCATTTGGTTGAGGATTTGAATTTGCAAGGGCAGGCGGTCAGAAAGCGGCCCCAGATAAACATTGCCCAGCTCAGTGTGTAGGGTAATCCCTCCGCCGGCGTGCCAATCCACTGCCCTGATTGGAACTTCAGACAGTTGCAGGGCTTCGAGCAGTGGCGCCCATTGCTCGGGTGGGTGGCTCTCCCAGCTCAGCACCTCCAACTCGGGCAAGGACTCAAGGAAACGGTAGGGATCCGGGGGCAGCCAGTTGCCCTCTCGATCCACCCAACCCGTTTGGTCGCCTCGGCGAGCACGGGCAATCAGCTGCCGTTCCTGCACCTGGACAACAACTCCCACTGGCAGCAACCGCCGCCGCACCTGGACGCTCTGGAAAGGGGAAGCCGGGGATCCCAGCAAGGCTTTTTCCAACGCTGCTGGCTGCACCTGCCAGATGTTTATCGGATAGGTCAGAGGCAATTGCCCCCGGATCCAGTCGGGATCCACCCAGTGGTTACCGCTGACCTGAATCTGCTCTGGTCGACGAATTTGCCAGTAGGGCCGCTGCAGGCTTTGCACCAGCAGTAGCAGGAGAGCTGTGGAACTGGCCAAGCGCCAGGATCCCTGCCAAAAACGGCGACGCCGCTCTTGGCGCAGAAGTTGCCGCCGTCGCAAAAGTTGCTCGCGGCTGGGCGGAGCAAGAGATACCATTGCCTCCCTCTTTCTTCCGGCAGGGAGCAACCTAACCGGCAATTTCCTCGACCTGATCAACCCGCAGCCAGATCGGAGGGGTGGGAACAGCTCCAAACTTAATCTGGATGTAGTCTCCCTTAATCTCCACCACTTCTCCAGCCGTGTCAAAGACGTAGTTGGGGATCATGGGATCACTGGCTTGGGCTTCCAAGCTGCCCTGCAGCTTCTCACGGATGGCTCTTACCAGGGTGCCTCGCTTGATTGCCATTGTCTTTCCCTTCGGTGCTGATTGATGGGTTGAATCTGGGCGCTAGTCCACTCGCGGCTAGCCTACTTTTTCCGTAAGCTGCGAGCCATCTCGCGGAACCTATCTAGGTCAGATCCTCCTCCGCGGCGTGAGGCCACTCCGCTGCCGCTGTTGGAGGTGGGGGAGCCCTGTTCGGCAACAGGTTCAGGAGCTTTGCTTTTTTCTTCAGTCAACTTAACCTTGCTCAAGGAAGACACCTCCTCCACCACCTCTATCTTGCCGCCAGAGCCAAAGTCTTTGAAGGTGTGCTTCACAGTTCTAGGAGTGCGCATGTATTCGATGTTGCCAAGGGTCTTGGCCTCATCCGGGTTGAGAAAGAAGGTGTTGTCTTTCTTTTTGGCCGGCTGGGAAACCGTTTCTGATAAGCTTTGGGAAGCTGCTCGACCACGAGAGCCGAAAAAGCGCCTGAAGATGCCTACCATTGTCTTTTTGCCTGCAGTGCAAGGAAAGAGGAGCCAATCTCTAGAGGCTGGGTCAGTTAGCTGCGGTTACGTAAGGTAACGCCTGGCCCACCTCTGAAACCATGTTAAGCTAACTTGGGCTAGTGCGCCTCCTACCTACAGCAAGGATTGCTTACTCAAGCGCTCAAGCTGGGAAGACCTTCCCAGGAAAGAACTTTTAACCCAATGGCCCCTTGAGGACAGCCAGCCTACTCTAGAGCCCTAGGGACCCCAGCGGCTGGTCCGTATGCTGCCAAAAAAACCGTTCTGGCTTTCTTCTAGAGATAGGCCTTAACTCTCGAAATCAGTTAAACAGCATTCGATCCAACTCAATCTGACAAAAGCTATCACTATTCAGTCCGTTGTTGAGGAAGTCCTACGAATCCGCCAATTTACCTCAAATAGCCTGCTGCGCAAGCGGCACTTTAGCATTGCTTTCCTGAACGAGGTTAGGCTTCGGGAAATTGCCCACCTCTGGCCCTAAAAACCTGCAATACCAGTCTAGGTATAGGTGGTGGGTATCTAGGGGAGGCGGCGGATCCCTCTCAAGCCAAAGAGCTGCTACAAAGCCGCTGGGAAGAACCTTCACCTCTGCTAGTAGCGCACCTCCAGCCTGAGGAGTCTGCCTAAGCTTAGGGCAGTGCTAATGGGGCAGGTCCAGATTTTGCCAGAAGCCTCTTGGAAGCTGGCCATGAACGCAGGGGCAATCTGAGGCATGGCCGCCCTACACGTGACATACTCCCAGCGCTGATCCTGTAGGTAGGTGCAGCGTGGGCTTCTCGCTTTAACGGGGAGCTTTCGCAAGAGCCGTCAGCGAGCAGACCCGGGATGTCCCACCGCGTAGTTTAACTGATTCTGGTTCTGGCAAAAAAGATGCTTTCCATGCTTAAAGATGCCTAAAGTTGGGTTAAGATAGAGCTGTCACTCCTCCTGCATGACCAGGCACGCTTCACAGCTTGGAAAGCGGTGGCCAAGCAGCAGAAGAGTAGGTGCTGTTACGTTTTGAGAGAGATCCATGTTGTTTGTTTTTAACCTGGCAAAGCGTCTACAGCTTGTTCTCCTCACCCTTGTGCTCGGGATGGCTGCAGGGGCGTTTTTGTCCAACCCTGCTGCTGCTGAAACCTACACGGTCAAAATGGGCTCCGATAAGGCCCAGCTCATTTACGATCCCCCTGTCCTCACCATCCAGCAAGGGGATACTGTTCGGTGGGTCAACAACAAGGTCTATCCCCACAACATCGTTTTCGACAAAGTACCCGGTGGCGATGCGGCCCTGGCAGCCAAGCTCTCCCACAAGGCCCTGCTCACTGCTCCCAGCCAAGTGGTCGAGACGGCCTTTGTCGATGTCCCACCGGGCGAGTACACCTACTACTGCACGCCCCATCGGGGAGCCGGAATGGTTGGCAAGATCATTGTCAAGGGGTAAATCGAACTGTAGGCTAGCAACCCCGACTTCGGCCTGCTGGGGCGGAGCCCTACCCGTAGTAGTATAGAAAAAAAGCTAGCCCTCTCAAGGAGGAGGGGGCTTTTTTGCGAAGAGAAGTCTAGCCGGCTTGCTCTTAGGCTGGACAGGCCCTAGCCCCTAGCTGTAGTCTCCAGACGGGTTCCCCATGACCACCCCTGTCAAAAGCTACCTGCTCCTAGCGGTTTCCTGCGTCAGCGCCATTGCCGCTGTGGGCTCAATCTTCGAGTTGGCTTCTGGTGAGCCGGACTTTGGCGTTGGCCCCACTAGCATCATCTTGATCGTGGCCGCTCCCCTAGCCGTTTGGCTGTTCCAAGGAGCAGTTGAGGCGGCGCGGGCTGCCAACGCCGGCAAGAGGGGCAAGAAGAGAAAATGAGCAGGTAGAGGTGGGACTCAGCAGGTTTGTTGCAAAGAAACCCGTGATTCTATCTCAGTTTCTGCCGGCTGATGAAACTCAGGCAGCAGCTCTCGTTTTTGCACCGTTCCAAGGGCTGCTTCCAGCTCCGCAGTCGCTAGCGTACAACTGGAGCCGTTACCGTTTAGCACGGTCTCCGTTACCTGCCCATTTTTGTCGATCCGATACTCGATCTTGACGTACTCGGGCATCTGCCTGCTCAACAACCCTTTTCCTCCTCCCCATTGTATTGGCTCCATGGCCTCGGTGCGTCCCCCCCCTTGCAAGCAGTGGCAATGGGTGGGAGCTCATCACCCTAAGCCCTGTGAGCTTTTTATGGAGCAGACGGCCAGCTTCTTGGCGAACCCAGCGGCAGCACCTTTTTGCAACCAGGGGATCAGTGTATGGGCACGGCCAAGCAGTTGCGCCGCCTGGGCCAGTTGCTCTATCCCCGCCCCTAGGTGGAGCCGGCTAAATACGCCTGAGGATGCTGGAACCGTGGGAATCGGTGCCACAGGTTTTCAAGAGTCCGTAGGTCTGGGCCAACTCCTCCCCGATCGCCGTCTCTTCTGGGCTGGGAGCCCAAGGTTCCGGATTCTTGTAGGCGTAGTAGACTTCGAGGCCGTCGATTCCTAGGGCCGCTGCTGCCGGGACGAGGACTTCTGCAGGCAGCCAGTAGCGAAAGGGATGGGCCAACACCGCCAACCCTCCCGCCGCTTGAATGGCCCCAATGGCCTCAGCAGCACCCAGGCCGGGCACTTGCTCGCCTTGGATGTAGGGATCCAAAGCGGGGTCGGCAGGATCAAACCCGTAGCCAAGAATATGCACCTCGCAGCCCAGCAAGTTGGCTGTAATCTCGATCCCCGACCAGAGGATGGGATCATCGGGGCGATCCAGGTGGGCGCGGGCCTGTTGGTAACCCTTCAGGGTGTGGTGATCGGTGATGGCCAGGCCCTGGAGGCCATGCCGGCGCGCCTGCTCCGCCAGTTCCACCGGATCCATTTGCCCATCCGAACAGCGGGTGTGCAGGTGAAAGTTGTACTGCCAGGGACAAGAAAGGGGGCCGATCCCTTGCAGCACTCGCCGCAACTCTGCTGCCGAAGCAGTTTGACAGGGATCCCGTTGCAAACTAATCAGCATGACAGCCCTTGAGTCTCAACCAGGCATCTCTCCAGAGCAGTAAACTTTGGAGTTTTATCTTTTGTTAAGCAGGTTCACCCATTCTAGCCAGGGCAAGGGAGGGTCGCTAGGTGTCAAGAGCTACAGAATGGGCCAGGGATCCCTAGGGGTTGGCCAAGATCTCTTCGGCCGCTTTGAGAGCTGCTCCAGGAGAGAAGTCGCTGTAGCCCAGGGTGTGCAGGGTCGATTCCAGAGCAGCCAGGGTTGTGAGAATGTCGCGCTCGCTCACGAAGCCCAGGTGGCCGATGCGGAAGATCTTGCCCTTGAGGTGATCTTGGCCAGCAGCAAGGGCAATGTCGAAGTGTTTCTTCAGGGTGCTGCGGAGGGTGTCGGCGTTGATCCCTTCCGGAGCCAGCACGGCTGTTACCGAGGGGCTGGCTGCTGACTCGGGGTTGACCAAAAGCTTCAGCCCCAGGGCCTTGACACCGGCGCGGGTGGCCTGGGCCAAGCGGGCATGGCGGCGGTAGATGGCCTCCAATCCTTCGGCCCGCATTAGGCGCAGGGTAACCTGTAGGGCGTAGAACAGGTTCACTGCCGGCGTAAAGGGAGTGGTGCCTTGGCGCAGGGCTTTTTGGGCAAGCTTAAAGCTCCAGTAGTACTTGGGAAAGCGAGAGCGCTCGGCAGCAGCCATGGCCCGCGGGCTAACAGCTACAAACCCCAGCCCTGGCGGGATCATGTAGCCCTTCTGTGATCCAGAGGCCACTACATCCAAGCCCCACTCGTCCATGGGCACCGGCATGGCTCCCAAACTGGTGACGGCATCCACAATTACCAAGGCTTCCCCATGCTCGCGGGCGGCAGCCGCAATGGCCTGCACATCGTTGGCCACGCCGCTAGAGGTTTCTGAATGGGTGAGGATGACCGCCTTGATGGTCTTCTCCCGGTCAGCAGCCAGCTTCTCCTGGAAGACTTCGACGGGATAGGGCACGCCCCAGGGGGTTTCTATCCGCTCGCACTGCAGGCCAAATTGCTCCGACATCTCGGCCCAGCGCTCGCCAAACTTGCCGTTGACCCCTACCAAGACGCGATCCCCAGGGCTGAGGGTGTTGAGGATCCCGGCTTCCATCGCCCCGGTGCCGCTGGAGGCAAAGACAAACACATCCGAAGTAGTCTGGTGCAGCCAGCGCAGCCCATCCGTCACCTCTTCCAGAATGGCGGTGAACTCTTTGCTGCGGTGCTCGATGGGCCCCCGCGCCATGGCCAGCAGCGCACTCTCGGGAACGGGAGTGGGGCCCGGGATCATCAACATTAACTTGTCTTTCATGCGTGTCCCGCTGGGGAGGTCAGCTTCAAGAGGTGGCGGCCAGATTCGAACTGGCGCATAGAGGTTTTGCAGACCTCTGCCTTACCACTTGGCTACGCCACCCTACTGCTCATAGATTATCGTAATCCGAAAAGGGGATCCCTCTTCCACTTGCCGCCGTCAATGGTAGCAGCTCTCGGTTCGGCTAGGCATCGACACCCTCGCCCATACTTTTTTCGCTGGCAACTGCCCGAAAACGTTGCCAAACCAAAAGGCGGCTTGAGCTTCCCCGGTGGCTGCAGTTGAATCCTCGGCATCTCAGGGTGTTTTAAGTCTTACCCAAGGGGTAGCCGCGGGGGGTGATTAGCCACCTGCCGTAGCGAAAGGTCTGCGAGTTGCCGATCAAGACCAGGGTGAACATATCCACCGCCTCGGGATCTACCTCCCCCAGCGTGGTGAGGTGGAGGGTCTCGCCGGGGCGGTAGAGGTTGCGGGCCACTGCCACCGGGGTACGGGCAGAGCGGGCTCGGCGAAAGATCTGCAGCGCCTTGAGAAAGGGATCCAAGCGCTGCGGCGAGCGAGGGTTATACAGAGCTACCACAAAGTCAGTCTGGGCAGCGGCCTGCAGGCGTTGCTCGATGGTCGGCCAGGGAGTGAGCTGGTCCGAGAGGGAAATGGCGCAAAAGTCCTGCATCAGGGGTGCCCCTAGCCGGGCAGCAGCAGCCTGAAGCGCAGAGATCCCCGGCAGCACCTCCACAGAGGGGCGGATCCCATCCCAGCCGGCATGGGCCAGGCACTCCAGCACCAGCCCAGCCATGCCGTAGATCCCCGCATCTCCCGAAGAGATCACCGCCACCTGCAGCCCCTGCTGGGCCAGGGCAATGGCTCGCTGCGCTCGCTGCACCTCCTGCGTGATGGGAAAGGCTTCGCAAATCTGGCCGGGGCGCAGGAGGGGCGCCACCAAGTCCAGGTAGAGCTGGTAGCCGATTACCGCGTCGGCTTGGGCCAAAGCCAGCCGGGCAGCCAGCGTCAATTGGGCGGGATCCCCAGGGCCGGTGCCAATCAGCCACAGGTGCCCGGCGCGAGGCGAATACTCTCGGGCAGCGCGGGCAATGGCTAGGGTACAAGCTCCCTCGCTTTCGGAGGCAAAGACCTGCTTGGGGCAGAGGAGAGTAGCTCTCCCTGGGGCTGGATCGCTATCCCCTGAGCAGCGCTGGGCCGCCAAAAGGGCAGCCGCCTCCGCTACCGAAGGGGTGCCCACCGCCTGTTGCACCGCCTCCGAAGGGTGGGGAACCGGGATCCCCGCCAGGGCCTCGGCCGAGAAAAACTGAATGGGCCAGCCGTAGGCTTGGGCCAGCTCCACAAGTCCCGCCTCATCCCGTTTCAGCTCTAGGGTCGCCAAGCCAGCAATGGCCTCGAAAGCCAGCCCCTGGCTCTGGAACAGGCGCCGCAGGGATCCCTCTAGCCAGGCGCGGCTAGTGCCCCGCTCGCAGCCCACCCCCACCCACAGCACCCGCGGATGCCAGTGAACGGTGGGGATCTTGTTCTTGTCCAAAGAAGTTGAATACTCGCTGATCCGGATCTGGGCCACCGCCTGGCTAGGAGCAGTGCTCAAGAGAGGGTGATCTGCCGGCCAAGCCCGCCGCCAGAGCTGCATGCCACAGGTTTGCTCAACAGCCACTGGCTCTCCTCGCGCCAAAGCAGCAGCCACCTCGTTCCAATCGCCAGCGCCCCGCCGCCAACCGTAGGGATCCCCCAGCAAATCCACAGGCGGGATCCCCAGCCCCTCCGAGGCGGAGGTGAGGACGGGCTCGGCTCCCAAAGCAGCCGCCACCCGCCGCGCCAAGGCATCAGCTCCCCCCACATGTCCGCCACAGAGGCTGATGGCCCAGCGGCCAGCTTCGTCCACCACCACCACTGCCGGATCCCGGTATTTGTCCCGCAAGAGGGGAGCAATGAGCCGCACCACCGACCCAACGGGCAAGACAAAGATACAGCCCTGCACCTGCGGCCAGCTCTGGGCCACTGCTGCCGCTAGGGATCCGGGTAGGGGATCCCCGTAAGCTTGCCAGGGCGGAGGCAGGGGCTCTCCTTGGGAGTTGGCCTTGCTCCAGCAGATCCACTCCTCCGGCAGCAGCGACAGCAAAGGCTGGGCCAACTGGCGACCGCGGGGAGTAGGGGCAAACAGGGCAAGCTTCATCACCTGGGAGGGGAGAGTCCTATACTGGACTATAGAGTCACCCACGGACAGTGCCGATGTTGGGCCCCCTTGGACTGCTGCTGCCCCTCATTCCGCTGGAGGCTTTGCTTTCCACAAAGGGGCTGATGTTTTTACTGCTTTCAGCCTATGGCGGGGCGATGTGGACATTTTTGAGCGGCGCACCGCGGGTCTACACCATCATCGTGCCCGATCTGGAGCAGGCAAGGGGGTTCTACGAGAAGGTGTTGAAGCTGCCGGAGGCGGAGCTGCCGTTGCAGTACTACTACGGCTATGAGCAAAGCGTCGTCAGCTCTAGCCTGGGCTCCGTCTACTTCCCGGGGGATCTTGGCCTTGGCTCCCGCCTTGACGCCAAGGGCCAGCCCGCCTCGAAAACCCTCGATACTGCTGGCCTTTGGTACCAACTCTCTGACGCGGTGCAACTGCACGTGATCCCTGGCTCTACGGATCCCTATGCGGCTGCTACCCCCTACAGTGGCTCCTCCAGGCCTTTGTCAACCTACGGGACGGCGGCAGGCCGCAGCGGCAGCGCTCGCTATCGCCACGCCAGCTATGAGCGGGAGGCCCTCAAGGCCCTCCTGAGGCGGATTAACAAACAAGGGATCCGCAACAGTGTCCGCTCCGAGAAGCCCTTGGTTTTCTGGGTGCGGGATCCGCAAGGCCAAATCATCGAATTTGCCGAGCTGAGGAGCTGAGGCAATCCTGGTACCATAACAGCAACAGCTAAGGAAACGCCGATGAAAGCAACGCAACGGGTGCTGCTGGTGGGCTTGGCCTTGCTTTGCCTGTGGGCAGGGATTGGACTGCCAGCAACAGCTCTGTCCCGAGCCAAAGACAATCCGGCAGTTACCGCCCCATCCCAAGCCAAGGATTTCATCACTACCGAGTCGGGCTTGCAGTACTACGACATTGTGGAAGGGACAGGGCCTTCCCCGCAGCCAGGGCAAAAGGTGGTGGTGAACTACGTGGGCAAACTTCAGGATGGTACGGTCTTCGATAGCTCCTACAAGCGCAATCAACCCTTTACCTTTACCTACGGGGCAGGGCAGGTGATCCCTGGCTGGGAAGAAGGTCTGGCCACGATGCGCGTGGGGGGTAAGCGGTACTTGCGCATCCCGCCGGAGTTGGCCTACGGCAGCCGCGGTGCTGGCGGCGTGATCCCTCCCAACGCCACCCTAGACTTTGAGGTGGAGTTGCTGGCCATCCAGTAATCTCGTTGGGCCTGTGCAGCAACTTTCTCTCCCTCAGCTTCCTGAGGCTGCAGCAGATCCTGCCTCAGCAAAGGCCTATCTGCGCCAGCACTTTCGCCAGCTACGGCAGGGGTTGGATCGAGCTCTTATCAGCCAAAAGATCGTGGCTCATTTGGCCTCTTGTTCCCAAATCCTGGCCGCCAAAACCATCCTGGCTTATGTGGCTTTCGGCTCAGAGGTGGATCTGGGATCCCTATTTGTCCTTTTTCCAGAGAAGCAGTGGGGGATCCCTCGCTGCTTGCCCCAGCGGCAGTTGCGCTGGCACCGCTACAATCCGGCTGAGCTAGTCCCCAACCGCTGGGGTTTGCTGGAACCCTCCTCCACCAGCCCCGTTGTCGACCCGGGCGAGGCGGATTTAATCCTCGTGCCTGCCCTGGCCTGCGATCGCTGGGGGAGGCGCTTAGGCTACGGAGGAGGATACTATGACTGGTTTCTAGCCTCCCTACCAAATCCCACCGTGCCCAAGTGGGGCATTGTCCCGCAGGCCTGTCTGCTGGAGCAGCCCCTCCCCTGCGATCCCTGGGATCAGCGCCTGGACGGGATCCAAACCGAAGAGGGGTTTTACCCAGCAAGGAATCCCCTAGACTAAGGGGGTAGGCCTTGGAGGAGAGAGCATGAGCCAAGTTTGGGAGCACAGGCAGCGTCTAGCCCAAAGGTTCTCTTCCCTTGCTTGGAGTCTGGCTTGGGTGGTCTTGGCGGCGCTCCTAGCGGGTTTTGGGAAGATCCCGCTGCAACTTAAGGATCTCCACGTCACCTCCTGCCCCGATACCCCTGAATACACCAACCTGGTAACCAGCAACGGCAACCCCATACCGGCCAGGTGCCTGTTTATCGAGGGCACAGTTGTCAACCGCTCCAAGAATACCGTGCTGAATGCCGACGTCTTTGGTCGCCTCTATGATGCCAACGGCAACGAAGTTCTGCCGGAGCGCACCCGCCTGGGGGCAATTGCCGAAGTTCCTCCTGGGGAAAGCCCCTTCTCCATTCGCATCTCCGTGCCCGTGACCAGCCCCCTGCCCTTGACCCTGGAGCAATTTAAGGCCAGCGGCTTCAGCGGCACCGTGCGCCGTTAGCCTTAAAGCTGACGGGTAAACTCCACCTGGGCTGGGCGCCCTGGAAGATGGAGCTGGGCAACCACCGGCGGGGTTTGGGCAATGAGGCGGCCCCGGCGGAAAACATACAGACAGGGTGGCTTGAGGCGAATGGCTTCGACGACATCGGCAGCTTGGAGCACCACCAAATCGGCGCGGCAGCCAGGCTGGAGCCCGTAGCCCTCCAGGCCCAGCAGGCGGGCTGGGTTTTCGGTTACCGCTAGGAAGCACTGCCGCATCTGCTCATAGCCTGTCATCTGGGCAGCGTGGACGGCCATGTGGGCCACTTCCAGCATGTTGCCGCTGCCCAAAGGGTACCAGGGATCCATCACACAGTCCTGGCCAAAAGCCACCGTCAGCCCGACGGCCATCAGCTCTGGCACTCGCGTCAGTCCCCGCCGCTTGGGGTAGGTGTCCTGGCGGCCCTGTAGCACCAGGTTGACCAGCGGGTTGGCGACCACTCCCAGCTCTGCCTCGGCCATTAGGGGGATTAGCTTGCTCACGTAGGCGTTGTCCATCGAGTGCATCGAGGTGAGGTGGGAGGCCGTCACTCGACCCTGCAGGCCCAGCCGCAGCGTCTCATAGGCCAAGGTCTCGACGTGGCGGGAGAGGGGGTCGTCTGTTTCGTCGCAGTGCAGATCCACCCGGAGGCCCCGCGCGGCTGCAATCTCGCACAGAGCCCGCACTGAAGCAGCTCCTTCGGCCATTGTCCGCTCGAAGTGGGGGATCCCACCCACCACCTCCACCCCCAAATCCAGAGCCTTCTCCAAAAGCTGCACCGCCCCCGGCGAGCGGTAGTAGCCATCTTGGGGAAAGGCCACCAGTTGCAAATCCAGGTAGGGGGATACTTTTTGCTTGACCTCCAGCAAGGCCCGCACCGCCAACAAGTTGGGATCGCACACGTCCACATGGGCGCGGATGGCTAGGATCCCGCGCGCCACTGCCCAGTCGCAGTAGGTTAGAGCCCGCTCGATGACCGCCTCCGGAGTTAGCAGTGGCTTCAACTCTCCCCAGAGGGCGATCCCTTCCAGCAAGGTGCCCGATTGGTTGACACGCGGGATCCCGTAGGTGAGGGCAGCATCCAGGTGAAAGTGGGCATCCACAAAGGGGGGCGACACCAAGCGGCCGCTCACATCGATCTCCTGGGGAGCAGTAGCCTGCAGATTTGCCTCCAGGGCAACGATGCGCTCCCCCTCGATGCCGATGTCGATTCCCTTACGGCCATCCGGCAAATTGGCCCGGCGCAAGATTAAATCCATCCCCCTCTTCCCAAGCCAGCTTGACCCTTTTCTTGCTAGCGGCAGCTTTCTCAAAAGCAGCCTTGCTCCGAGATTCCCTAGGGTTTGCCCTCAAGTTCCTGGTAGCCACTAACGTATATGGTAGAGGAAAGCCTGTTTTCGGGTCCTTCCCCCTCCCTATGCCCAGGGTTAGCGCCTCTCGCCAGCAGACCGACCTTGGTTTGAGCCTTGCCCAGGCCAAGGGGCTAAAACCCTATCAGCGCAAGCAACTGCAACGTCTTTACCAACTGCGACTGCCCCCCAATCGGCTGGTGACGGTGGAGTTTGCCCAAAGGCTGGGAGCCCTCACTCAAGATCTGGAAAGCCAGCCCATCAGTGTTTACCTCAATCGGCGGGGCCAAGTGATTCGCGTGGGGCTGGGATCCCCTTTTGAAACGCAGATCCCGGCTTGGGAGCTGCCGCGCCAGGGGGCGGAGCGCCTGTCCGGGATCCGCTGCATCACCACCCAAGTGGGCCCAGGGGGTCCTAGCCAAAAAGCGCTGACAGCTATGGCTCTCCAGCGGCTGGATGCCCTCATTACCCTCTCGGTCTCTCCCCTAGAGGGACGGCTGCGCCGCGGCGGAGGGACCACGGGCTTTGTCAAGTGCGCCTACCTGGCCCATCTGGTGCCGGAGGAAGGGCGCCGTTGGCAGGTTTCTGAGCCTTTGCCGTTGGGGACCCTGGCAGAACAAGATCTGCAGGAGCTGGTGACGGAGCTAGAAGATGGCTTTCGGCGCCAAGCAACTGCCCGCCAGGTGGATCCCAAGCAGGAGCGGGCCATCCTAGTGGGGCTGCAGGGGCCGGGCCAGAGCTACGAGGATCTCATGGACGCCTTGGCGGAACTGGGCCGCTTGGTGGAGAGCGCCGGCGGACAGGTGCTCCAAACTATCTGGCAGCGGCGGGAGAGCCCCGATTCTGCCACGGTCATCGGCTCGGGTAAAGTCCAGGAGTTGGCCTTGCTGGTGCAGGATTTGGGGGCCAACCTGGTGGTGTTCGACCGCGAGCTCACCCCCAGCCAGGTGCGCAACCTAGAGGAGACCCTGGGGGTGCGAGTGGTGGATCGCAGCGAGGTGATCCTGGATATCTTTGCCCAGCGGGCCAGAACCCGGGCCGGGAAGTTGCAGGTGGAGCTGGCACAACTGCAGTATCTGCTGCCCCGCTTAGCCGGTCGCGGTCGCACCATGTCGCGGTTGGGGGGTGGAATTGGCACCCGCGGCCCGGGGGAAACCCAGTTGGAAACGGAGCGGCGGGCCATCCAGCGGCGCATCAGCAAGCTGCGGCAGGAAGTGGAAGAGCTGCGCCGCCACCGCCAGCGGCTGCGCCAACGGCGGGAGGGATCCCAAATTCCTGTGGTGGCCCTGGTGGGCTACACCAACGCTGGTAAATCTACCCTTCTCAACGCCCTCACCCACGCCCAGGTCTACGTGGCTGACCAACTCTTTGCCACCCTGGATCCCACCACGCGGCGGCTGGAGCTGCCCGGTCAGCAGGCGGTGCTCTTGACCGACACCGTGGGATTTTTAACTGAGCTGCCTGAGCAATTGGTAGAGGCATTCCAGGCCACGCTGGAGGAGGTGACGGAGGCCGATGCCCTGCTGCACGTGGTGGATCTCTCCCACCCCAACTGGGAAGGGCAAATCGAGGCGGTGGAAAAATTGCTGGACCAGATGCCCCTGACCACCGGTCCCCGACAATTGGTGTTCAACAAAATTGACCGCCTGGATCCCGAGTGGGTGGAAGATGTCCGCCTGCTCTACCCCAAGGCTTTGTTTGTTTCCGCTGCCACTGGCCAAAACCTGGATCAGTTGCGCCACACCTTGGCCCAGTTTGCGGCTGCCTTTGGCTCCGGCTCCTTGGCGGCAGATCCCTAAAGCATTCCATTAGAAAATCCAAACTTGCCGGCTGTCCTCTCCCTTCCCCCTGCCTCAACATTCAGTTACATTGCAATTAGGTTCAGTTACACGCCAAGTTGCCGTCTGGCAGAGGGGGAGGACATGGCCGCTATGGCAGTTGCACCGCGCTCGGCGCATCTCACACTGCAGACGCTGCCTATTGGCGCCGATACCCTTGCCATCCGCTCCCAGGACTGGGATCGGGATCGGTTTGACATCGAATTTGCCCTGGAAAATGGCACCACCTATAACTCCTTTTTGATCCGCGGCGAGAAGGTGGCCCTCATTGACACCTCCCACGAGAAGTTTCGGCAGTTGTACTTGGATCTGCTGCGAGGCCTCCTGGATCCCGCCACAATCGACTACCTGGTGGTCAGCCACACCGAGCCAGATCACAGCGGCCTAGTGGGGGACCTGTTGGAGCTGGCGCCCCAGCTGACGGTGGTGGCCTCTAAAGTGGCCGTGCAATTTCTAGAAAACCTGGTGCATCGGCCCTTCCGGCACCTGGTGGTGAAGCAGGGGGATCGCCTGGATCTGGGCAAGGGGCATGTCCTGGAGTTTATCTCGGCTCCCAACCTGCACTGGCCCGACACCATCCTCACCTACGACCACGGCACCCAGATCCTCTACACCTGCGACGTCTTTGGGATGCACTACTGCGACGACTTGGCTTGGGATGAGCATCCCCACCTGCTGCAGGCCGACTTTAAGCTCTACTACGACTGCCTCATGGCGCCCAACGCCCGCTCCGTGCTCTCGGCTCTCAAGCGCATGGAAGCCCTACCTCCCATTGCGGCCATTGCCACCGGCCACGGCCCCCTACTACGGCATCACTTGTCTAAGTGGGTAGAGCACTACCGCCGCTGGAGTCTAGAGCAGGCCAAAGCCGAACGGCTGGTGGCCGTCTTCTACCTGTCGGGATATGGCCAGGCGGAAACGCTGGCTCAAGCCATTGCCCGCGGGATCCAAAAAACCGGCGTTGCCGTAGAGCTGGCGGATCTGCGGCTGCTGGATGCCCATGAGGTGCGGGAGCTAACCAGCTTGGCTGCCGGTGTGGTGATCGGCATGCCCCCCCAATCGGGGCCCGAGGCAGCCACCACGCAGATGCTGCTGAAAACTCTTCTGGCTGCTGCCCACAGCAAGCAGGGCTTTGGCCTGTTTGAGTCGGGGGGAGAAGACGACGAGTCGGTCTACCTCTGCCGCAACACTTTGCAGGAGCTGGGTGCCAAGGAAGTGTTTCCGCCCATCCTCCTCAAGCAGCCTGTGAACGAAACCCTGCTGCAACTGGCGGAAGAGGCTGGCACCGACCTAGGGCAATGGCTGACCCGGGATCGCAGCATTCAGCAGATGAAAGCCCTAGACGCCGACTTGGATCGCGCTCTGGGTCGCATCAGCAATGGCCTTTACATCCTCACCGCCCGCAAAGGGCAGGCCACTAGCGCCATGCTCGCCTCCTGGGTAGCCCAGGCCAGCTCTGATCCGCCGGGGATCAGCGTTGCGGTGGCCAAGGATCGGGCCATCGAGTCTTTCCTGCAAGTGGGAGACACCTTTGTCCTCAACGTGCTGCAGGAGGGCCATCACCAGTCCTTGATGCGCCACTTTCTCAAGCGGTTTCCTCCAGGGGCCGACCGCTTTGCTGGCGTCAAGACCTACCCTGCCGCCAACGGATCCCCTATCCTTGCCGATGCCTTGGCCTACCTGGAGTGCCGCGTGGCCAGCCGCCTAGAAACCAGTGACCACTGGGTGGTCTACAGCATCCTTGAGGCAGGGCGGGTCTCCAGTCCCGAGGGCCTCACTGCGGTGCACCACCGAAAGGTGGGGAATCACTACTGATCGTCAATAAGACAGCCGATACCCTAGACCGCTGGGATGCAAGACAAAAGAGCTGTCTTGTCCCAAGGGAATCCCCTCTGCCTTGAGCGGAAAAGGCAGCTTTGGGGCTTCTTGCTCTGCTTGTTGGGATAGGCGGTAGAAGCTGCTACCCGCAGAGGGAACGGCAGAAGGTGCATGCTGCTGTTGCCAGCGCTGGTAGGGGTTGAGCTGGGCTTCCTCCAAGCTGAGATCTAGGGAGGCGGCGAGGGAAGACAGGGGCAAAGCGGCCACCTGCTCGGGATAGGCCCACCCTCTCAGCCCAAACGCTACAGCCAGAAGGCAACTGATCCTCCAAAAACCAGTGAAATGCCGGAAATGTTGCATAACTAGGCGCCCTGCTGCACTCCAAGAAGGCAGCTCCCAGCTTGCCAAGACGAAACCTAGAAAGGTGTGACCAGGATCCCAGGGCGTTTGTGATCTTGGCTTATCCAGGGCTAGGTTTACCTGGGCGATCCCCACGGCCAGGTTGCGTGTAGGCCTGCCAGGCCAGATCCAAAAGTCCATCCAACACCGCCGCTGCTACAGCGGGACCGCCTTTACGTCCCTCGGTGCGGATGTGGGGTACCATCGAATCGGCCAGCTCCTGCTTGGCTTTCACCACGTTCACAAACCCAGCCGGCGTCGCGATCACGAGGGCGGGGGCTACTTCCTTCGCTGTAATCAGTTGCACTAGGGTGGTGAGGGCAGTCTGGGACTGGCCGATGACAAAGATGGCCTCCGGGTAGCGCTGAGCCAGGGTCTGCAGGCCCCAGGCAGAGCGGGTCTTGTCCTTCTGGGGGCGGGTGACAGCTTCGCTGCCGCAGTAGATGGGGTTGGAAAAGGTGTTCTGCACAGCCCGCGCAATGCCCACCTGCACCATTGGCTCGTCCACCACGATGGTGGTGCGCGCTGCCAGGGCTGCCGCCCCTGCTTGCAGAGCCTCGTTGGCAAACCGGATGAGGTGGAGATACTCGAAGTCTGCGGTAGCGTAAATTACCCGACGCACCACCTCGTATTCGGCAGGAGAAAGCCCATGCTTGCCCACCTCTTGGTCGATAATCATCAGGCTTTCCGCATCGGTGACATGCCACTCCATCGGCTTTAGACCTCGCCCGCCGGCTACCCTTAACAGCAGCATTGTATCTTTGACGTCCTCCCCTGCCTCCTGCTTAAAGGCGGGGCCTCCACAGAGCTAGAGGTGCTTGTCTCTCCAGCCCCGCTAAGTGCCCTTGGGTAAACTCTCTGCCAGCCGATGCCCGCAGTTGGCAAAATTTGCCCTCTACAGCGCTTGCCCAAGCGCGTTCGACACCGGTTGACACGTCTGCACCTTCTCGCCCTGGCAGCGCGGAGCGCTCTATAAAGCCCCCCATTGGCGGCAAAACCGTCGTCTAGCCGGGAGGCCAGCCCATGGGTCGACCGCCGAGAACGTGAATGTGGAGATGAAAGACAGTTTGGCCACCGTCTTCTCCGTCGTTGATGACCAAGCGGTAGCCTTTGTCTAGGCCAGCTGCAGCAGCCACCCGTTGGGCTGTCAACAGTAGGTGCCCCAACAGCGCCTCATGCTCAGGTTTGGCCTGGGAAATCCGGGGAATGGGCTCCTTGGGCACCACCAGGATGTGGACAGGGGCCTGGGGAGCAATGTCTTTGAAAGCAATTGCCCTCTCGTCTTCGTAGACAATTTGGGCGGGGATCTCCCTACGGATGATCTTGCTGAAAACCGTGTCGCTCATGGGTGGTGACAAACAAGTTCTGCCCTTAGCCTACCTGTTTGTGACTCTAAACTGCCGTGGCTGCATGAGCTAGACTCTTTCTTCTATCCAGCTCGGTATCGGATTTTGGACGCTTGGCTTAGCAGAAGAACTAGGAGCAGGAAGGTGGAACTCGAGGCGCGGCCGGCCGACACCGTAAGTGAGGGTGTAGCTCCAGCTTAGGCAGCGCAGCCAGAGGCGCGGGTAGCGAGGCTCCAGCCAGAGCTGCAGGCGCCGCAGCAGCTTGGGGAACCAGCCCCCCAGCAAGGCCGAGAGCAAGGCCAGGCCGGTGTAGCCGAAATAGGTGGGTAGCCACTGGGCAAAGCCTTCCGCCCCCACCGCCTCCCAAATCCACAGCAGCAGCCGTGGGTTCCGCAGAGCTGCCTTGATGGCCATGCGGTTAAAGGCCAGCCAGCCAGCCCGGTCTTTGATAAAGTCGTCCACCACCTCTGGCGGCTCGGTAGTGAGAATGCCAAAGAAGCTGTTGAGGATGGCGTTGATGCGCTCGGGCGGCAGCACCTTACCGGTGGGCACCATCATGCCGCGAGAAAACAGCCAGGTCACCGCCGAGTTGCCCTGATAGGCGCGGATCTGGGCTAGGTCGGCCGCTTTGAGCAGATCATGGCGCAAGGCTGTGTCCAGTAGGTCACAAAGGCGGGGGCAGTTGCGCACCAGGGATCCAAACCCCGTAAAGCTCAAGGGCGATTGCAGGGCTGCCGCATCCCCAATCAAGAGAACGCGGTCGAAGGGCTCTGCGGGAGCTGGCTGCCGGCCAAAGCGTCCGGGGATATAGCCAAAGGTGGCCTTCTTCCACTGCAGGCGCTCTGGGTCACAGCGGCGGTACTCAGGCAGGATGGTGAAAAAGTCTTCATACAACTCCAAGAGGGAGCCCGGGTTTTCCGGGTGTACTTGGTGGTAGTAGAACAGGTAGAAGGTGAGATCCTCCCCTGGCCCAGGGAACAGTTCCCAGATCAGTTGTCGACCGCGGCTGATGTCCCCATGGCTGGCCAGGATGTCGCCAAACTGGGGATCCCAAACTCCCAGCTCAAACCCCCCTGCAATGGTAGCTCCCACCGTGGGGCAAACGCTGTCAAAGGCGCGGCGGCCGTAGAGCTGCTGGGCAATGGGGGAGGCCGTCCCCATGGCATCCACCAACAGGCGGGCTCCCAGGCAGAACTCTTCTTGAGTGGTTAAGTCCCTAACCACCACCGTGACGCCTTGCTCCTCGATATAGGCCCGCTGGAACTCACTGCGCTCGTAGATGGCGCCGCCGCAGGCTTTTAGGATCTGGCCGCAGAGCTGCAGGAGTTTTTCGGCATCGATGGCCAGGTTGAGCACCGTTGGCGTGTGCAGGACGGGCGCGCGTACAGGGCTGTTGCCATCAAAAAACTTGTTGAACCCATCGGTGTATTCCCGCAGAATCAGGCTCTCCATCTCCTCAGAGCTGAGGAGGCCGAAGTCCACCAGCGTCTGCAGCTCCCGCCGCGAGATGTTCCACTCCCGATTCATGCGGCCAAAGGGAAGCCGTTCCACCAAGGCCACACGGTAGCCCAGGCGGGCCATGGCCGCGCCGTAGATGGCTCCCAGGGCTCCGCCCACCACCACCAAGTCCCACTCCAAGGGTGCAGGTTGGGGGGCAGGCTGACGCAACAGCACCGGTGGCCGCTGAGCAGGAGGGGACTGTACCTCCTCCCGCCAGCGCCTCTCCCACCAGTAAACCCGCTGCAGGTCAAACTCGCCGTTGGGGATGCGGCGGAAATACTTTACCGTCTGCGGGTAAAAGGGCTCCAGTTGCTCAAAGATGGATCCCTGGCTGAGATCGATAGGGGGCAGCTGCGGGTAGCGGTGGGGAAACTGGCTTTGGATAGCCTTTTCCACTTCCTTTAGCCAGCGGCCCTGCTGGGGAAAAGGCCGCTCTGACCACTGGAAGATCTTGAGATAGGTGGTGTTTAGCCCCGACCAGAGGAAAACGGCCAGCTCCGCTCCAGATCCCTGTAGGCGCAGGCCGGTAGGAGTCAGCACCTTTTGGCTGCCCGTAGGCAAAGGCAGGTGCTCCTGCAGCCAGCGCAGCACTTGAGCGGTCTCTGGGCAAGGGATCTCGCGGTAGTACAGAGGCTTGAGCACAGGGCCAAGACACAAAAAGAAGCCAATCTTTACCCATTGTGACACGAGGGGAGGAGCGCTTAGGTTCCCAATGCCTCAGTAAGCCGCTTGGTGGGAGCCGACTCCAGGGCCTCAACCCCCGCCTAGGGGCTCTACGAAGCCGCAAAACATTGCTTCATCTCCTGCAGCACCTGAGCATCTTGAGAGGCAACTCTAGCGCCGGCTTGGGCAGCCCAGCACTTCAGGCTTTCGATCTGCTCGCGGGCAATGGAGGCCAAGGGCACGGTTTCGCGGATGGCCTGCAGGATGTCTTCCTGGGTGAAGTCTCGCCGAGCGCCACTGCCACTGCCCCCAAAGGCGTTGTACATGGCGTCCACGATAGCCTGCTCGATCTCGGCGCCGCTGAAATTTTGAGCTGCGGCTGCTAGAGCGTCCAGGTCGAATTCCCGCAGGCGGTTGGGGCGCAGCCGCTGCAGGTGTACCCGGAAGATCTCCTTGCGCTCGGCGTGGGTGGGTAGGTTAAGGAAAAAGATCTCGTCGAAGCGGCCCTTGCGCAACAGCTCCGGCGGCAAGAGGGGCACGTTGTTGGCAGTGGCCACGATGAAGACCGGGCTGGTTTTCTCCTGCATCCAGGTAATGAGGCTGCCGAACACCCGGCGGCTGGTGCCCGAGTCCCCGTCGGCGCCGCTGGTGATGTTGCCAAAGGCCTTGTCAATTTCGTCAATCCAGAGCACACAGGGGGCCATGGCCTCCGCCAGTTGGATCATCTGGCGCACGCGGCTTTCCGACTCGCCAACAATCCCAGCAAACAGCCGCCCAACATCCAGCCGCAACAGGGGCAGCCGCCACTCGTTGGCGATGGTCTTGGCCGAGAGGGACTTGCCGGTGCCCTGGATCCCCACCAGCAGCACCCCCTTGGGGTTGGGCAGGCCGTAGCGCCGCGCCTCTTCGGTAAAGGCTTCCTGGCGCACCCGCACCCAAGCCTTGAGATTGTCCAGCCCACCCACATTTTTCAGGGTCTCGCGGGCAGTGAAAAACTCCAGAATGCCCGTCTGGCGGATGGCCTGCTTCTTCTCCTCCAACACCAGGTCGATATCGGCCTCGTTGACCTCCTGCTTGGCGGCCAGGGCGCGGGCCAAAACGCGGCGGATGCGCTCTCGGCTTAGCCCCTGACAGGCTTTGACCAGCTGCTCGCGACCCAAGGGGCTGAGCTTAAGTTTTTCGGGAGCTACATAGAGCTGGATGAGGCGGCTAATCTCTTCGCTGTTGGGCAAGGGAATATCGACAACGGTGACCTCCTCGGCCAGGTCGCTGGGCACCTCCAGAGTATGGCTGAGCAGGATCAAGGTCTTGCGGGTGCGCTTGAGCTCGCGGCTAAGGTTTTTCAGCTCCCGCAGGATGGGGGCGTTTTTGTCGCTGGTGGCGTTGCGCAACACAAAGTGCGGATCCCGCAGCACAAACAGGGTGTCTTCCTGGGGAGCTGAGCGCCACACCCGCCCCAGGGCGGCCATGAGGGAACCCCGGTCTTCGCCGCTATCCTGCCAGCCCCGTACCACGTCCCAAAACAGCAGCCGCCGCGGCGGATCGGTTCTTTTGGCTACCTGCACGAGCACGGCATCGGCCGGCTCCTCTTCCGGGGAGACCAGGTAGATCAGGGGGTAGCGGGCCCGGATCATCAGATCCAGCTCCTGGATCAGCTCCCCTTGCACCTCAGTGGCAATCCCGCTCAGGCTGGGATCTCCGCCGCTTTTCTGGTTGCGATCCGTGAGCTCTCTGAGTTCTTTTGCCGACTCTGCCATCAGGGGGATGAAAAGTAGGCTCTTCCTCTTTCAGGATAGAGCAGGGATCCCTTGCAACTCGGCCAGCATGGCACGGGCGGTCTGGGTGGGATCCGCCGCCTCCATCAGGGCCCGCACCACGGCTACGCGACTGGCGCCTGCCCGCAGCACCTCCGGCAGGTTGTGGAGATCGATGCCGCCAATGGCAAACCAGGGCAGAGAGGCCTTCTCGGCAGCCAGGCGCACGTACTCCAGGCCCGCAGGCGGTTTTTCCGCCTTGGTGGGGGTAGCGTAGACAGGGCCGACGCCAATGTAATCCACGTCGCTGGCGAGGGCTTGGGCCAACTCTTCAGCGTTGGTGGTGGACAGGCCAATCAGGCGTTGGGATCCCAGCAGTTGTCGGGCTTGGGCAACTGGCAAATCCGTCTGGCCCAGGTGTACCCCATCCGCCTGGCTGACCAAGGCCAAGTCCACCCGGTCGTTGACAATCATCAACGCCTGGTAGCGGTCGCACAGTTGCCGCAGCTGTTTGAGATCCCAGAGCATCTCCCTGTCGGCCAGGTTCTTGCGGCGGTACTGGACCAAGGTCACCCCGCCCCGCAGCGCCTTTTCCACTACTTCCAGCCAGTGGGGCACCGGGCTGGTGACCAGGTAAAGACGGGCTGCCAACAGCCGTCGGCGCAGGGATCTGCCCAACAGCTCACTTTCAAGAACGTAGAGGTGGTAGCGCATGTCTTTGGCCAGCTTGGCCAGGCCAGGGGCCACCCACTGCTGGGATTCGGCCAGCTTGCCGTATTCTTCCAGCACCCGCAGCGCCTCCTGCACGCGGCTGCAATTGGCTTGCAACAGGTGGCTGAGATCCCGCCGCTCCTCCTCCTGGGGGTGGGAGAGCTGGGTGCCGGGGTCAGCAGGGGTGTCGCGGGCCAACCGCAGTGGGTTACTGTGCCAACGGGCTAGGGCCTGGCGCATAGCTTTGCACTCGCTAGCCAGCTCGCCGTTCTCCAGGCCAAAGCGAAACCACTCCTCCAATACCCGGAGCCCTTCGCGAGCGCGGTCAAGGTTGGCATCGAGAATCCGGGCGACGGCTTGTGGTTTCATGTCCCCTGCGCGTGGGAGTTTTAATCCTTACTCTAAACTGGAATAGTCTCTCCGGCACCTGGGCTAGCCCTTGTCCGAAGAGGAGGCAGGCTGTTGCCAAAGGGCGTTGAGGAAAGCCTGCTGGGGCGTGTGTCCCCAGGCAAACTCACGGGGGCCGCTTCCTTCTGGCAGGTAGGCCCAAGCGTAGCGCTCACAGGCAGGAAAGTAGCGGATCTCCCACCAGGGCTGGCCGGCGGCCACATCCTTCACCGCCCGCCAAAAAGGCCCCCGCTGACGGCTAAGACGGGTCTCGACGAAGTAGGGCCCTTCCAGGCGCAAGGCTTCCACCGCTGCAATAAACTCAGCTCGCTGTCGCTCATCTCGGATCATCGCCCCGGCTTTCTCTCTCAGATTGGCCCTATTTTAATTTCGGTAGGCTTTGGTAGGCTCGTTTAGTCTGGCTGGAGACGACAACCTCCCCCAGCAATGAACTCCCAAAATCTGGCGCGGGTGCTGTGCCTGAGCAATGGCCACGGAGAAGATGAGGTGGCTAGCCGCATTGCCTCAGCCCTCACCCAACGAGGGATCCCAGTGCAGGCCCTGCCGATTGTGGGGGAAGGGGTGGCGTATCGACGGCGAGGGATCCCGCTGCTGCCCCTGACCCAGGTAATGCCTTCGGGGGGATTTATCTACCAGGATTGGCGGCAGCTGTGGTGGGATCTGCGCGCTGGCTTGTTGGGCCTGACGAGGCAGCAACTGGCTCTGGTGCGCCGCCTAGCCAAGCAGGTGGAGCTGGTGCTAGCCGTGGGAGACATTGTGCCCCTAGCCATGGCCTGGTGGAGCGGGATCCCCTACGTTTTCGTGGGCACGGCCAAGTCGGACTACTACTGGCGGGATGAGCGGGGGCCCTACCGCCGCCCTTGGCTGGGCCAGCCGGCTTCCGATTACTTGCCCTGGGAGCGCTGGCTGATGGCCCACAGGCGCTGCCTGGGTTCTTTTCTGCGGGATGAGCTGACGGCAACTGGCCTGCAGCAACGGGGCCTAAGGGCCTTCTACCTGGGCAACCCGATGATGGACGACTTAGAGCCGCGGGGGGAATTGCCTTTGGATCCCAGCCGGCCTGCGGTGCTGTTGCTGCCGGGATCCCGTCCTCCGGAAGCCTACCGCAACTGGGCCTTGATGATGCAGGTGGTAGAGCAACTGCCGCCGGAAATCCAAGTCTATGCAGCCCTCAGCCCCAACCTGGAGCGGGATCCCCTTCAGGAGAAAATCCCGTCGCGGCGCCGCGACCTGCTGCTGGTGTGGGGAGATTTCGGCACCTGTGCTCACCGAGCTACGGTGGTGTTGGCCATGGCGGGGACGGCCACGGAACAATGCGTCGGCCTAGGAAAGCCAGTGGTCACCCTGCCAGGAGAGGGGCCACAATTTACCCCGCGCTTTGCCGAAGCCCAGACCCGCCTTCTTGGACCTGCTGTCCACCTCACTTCTCCCCAGCAGGCCCCCGCCGTGCTCTGCCAAATTCTGGACCGCCTAGCCAGGGATCCCGATTACGCCGCCCAACTGCGGGCCCACGGGCAACGGCGCATGGGATCCCCTGGGGCCACCCAGCGCATTGCCGACCAGATCACAGCCTTGCTTGCCGGTCCCCGGGACTAATCTGTGGCGGTTCCCCAACTGCTGCCGCACCCTTGCCCCTTTGCCTACGCTGGAGAAGGGGATCCCTTGGGTAGGTAGCCGGTTCTGCCTACTTGGAGGGCATTTTGGAGCAGCTAGAGATGACCTGGGACTTAGGGCGATTTTGGAACACCCTCACCTACTACGAGGTGCTACCCTTTGCCAGCTTCTGGCGCTGGCTTCAGAATGGCTTTCAAAGCCCAGAAGTTCCCTTTATGCCTCCTTCTCTGACGCCAGCCACTTCCCTTCCTCTGGTTCTTTTGGGCGATGGCCTGCCCGAAGGTTTGACAGAGGCGTTGCGCCAGCAAGGGGCGGAGGTGGGGCAGAGCCAGGACTGGGTGACAGCCAGGGTGATCTTAGGGCTGGGAGCGCCAGAGGTGGCCAGGGCCCACCTGGAACGGCTGCGCTGCAGCGGCCAAACGGAACAGATGCTCTTCGACTTCCGCCAGCCCAACCCCCAGTTGAACCAGTTCTGGGGCATCTTGGACGATGTGGTAATGGGTGGGGTGAGCCAGAGCCAACTGCTCTGGGGAGAGGGCGAGCTGCTGTTTACGGGCCAGGTTTCCACGGCCAACTTCGGCGGCTTTGTTTCCACGCGCACGCGCAATTGGCAGCCTCCCTTGGACGCCTCAGGGTTTGCTGGCCTGGAGCTGCGGCTGCGGGGCGATGGACAGCGCTACAAGGTTTTGCTCAGGGATCAAGGCGGCTGGGACAGCCCAGCCTACGCCTACGCCTTCGACACCACCCCTGGGGAGGAGCAGACCGTCCAGGTTCCTTTTGCCGAGATGGTGCCCACCTTTCGCGCCCGCCGGGTTGCCGCTACCCCCTTGAATACCCGCCAGATCTATTCGCTGCAGCTAATGCTGAGCAAGTTTGAAGCCGACGGCAGCCCTAACCCTCGTTTTCGGCCTGGGCCCTTCCAACTGGGCCTGCGCTGGATTGGGCTTTACCGCAGCGACCCCCTGCCGCAACTGATTGGGGTGGCCCAGGGATCCCTGTCGCCCGCGTGGGTGACGGCTCTGCAGGAGAGCTCCAGCCGCTGGTGTGGGGTGGAAATTCCCGCCGGGATCGAGGGATCTACCTTAGCCGCTCACCTGCTGCGCCTTTTGCGCTCGCCCGAAAGTGTGGGCCGGGTGGTGCCTTTAGAAGCTTTCCCTGGCTAAGCTTTGACCCACTGCTGGGATCCCTTTGGGCTGCCGACGAGGCTCGTTGGATCGGGCATCTCGGTCAGGGGTGGAGGGCTCTGGGCGTCCTGGCTGCTATTGCCCTGGCTGGGAGGATCCCGCTTTCCGACCTCTTCGAGACCCCACAGACCTTGGGGCTACGAAGTCAAGGATGGCGCGTCCCATCGGGAAGAATTGTGCTCGTCAAATCTCAGAATCGAGCTTGGCACCTTTTAGGTTGGCCCCTCTGAGCTGAGGACCTGTCAGTTCAGCTCCCCTCAAGTCGGTCCCGAACAATTCGGCCCCGCTCAGGTTGGCCTCCTCCAGGTTGGCCCCGCTTAGCTTAGCCCCGATCAGGTTAGCCCCGCTCAGGTCAGCCTTCTTCAGGTTGGCCTTCCTCAAGTCAGCCCAGCGAAAGTCTCGCTCGCCAGCTATATACTTTCCTCGAATATCCCCAACCTGACGTAGGGGGATCTGATATGCCTTTGCTGCCTGCACGTGGTGGAGATTGTCGGATTTCAGGAACGTCTCCCAAGCAGCGAACTTTACCTCCCACTCCTTGTCCTCCTGCAGTGCTTTCAGGAGAAGCTGGGCCCCTTCTTCCCCATGTTGGAGAGCATCTTTGAGAGCTCGGATTCTCACTTGGGGATCCGGCCTGGCCAGGGCTTGTCGAACAGCCACCAGGCCACCCATGGCCAGATCGAATCCACTAGGCCCTTGTCCGCCCAAGCCGGGATTGAAGTTTTCCATCACCGCACTGCCTCCTAGTGAGACATTAGCTAGTCCGCCGGGATACCCGTTAGCGCTACGCGCTGGGGGAGTGTGGAGGTAGACCTTCTATCTCCTTACCAGACGCGGCAGCCCCGTGTCCTTATTGTTGGCAGGGATCCAGCAGGTGTCCAGGCAGTGGATTGGGTGGCCACCGCTCTCCTGGCCAAGCTGCGTGCGGCGTTGCAGTGGATTCAAGGGATCCCGTTGGCTTCCTCTTCGTGACGGTCCTGTCCTTTCTCCTCTCCTAGAAGCTTGGCTCTCTTTTAATCCTTCTTCACCTGTGGCCCTGCTTTGCTCCTGATGCTGGCGGGTGTTGCAGCATATCCAGGGGAGAGCCCTCCACTTTTGCCAGCAGCTTGCCGGCCCAGAATAGGGGTTGGCCTCCACAGGCTTCGCTCGTTTGTACCCTATTTTTGGGTGCCCTTGAGGGAGCTGTCTGGCTAGCGATACCCGACTGCTTGGTAACCTGGGATCCCAGCCTGTAGCAGCCCCTTTTGGCTGTTGAAGAATATGGGCCAGTATGTGCTGCGTATTAGCGACCTTCCCCTTCGGGACCGCCCGCGCGAGCGACTGCTCAGCCAAGGGGCCAAAAGCCTCTCCCACGCCGAGCTGTTGGCCATTTTGCTCAACACAGGCCAGGGGCCGGGCAAGCTCTCTGCCTTGGGCCTAGCTCAATTGCTCCTCAAAAAACTGGAAGCGCAAGGAGATCCCCTTGCCCAGTTGCGCCAGGTGGAGGCCGGGGAGCTGCTTCAAATTGAGGGCATCGGCCCGGCCAAGGCGGCAACGGTGCTGGCAGCCATTGAGCTGGGGCGGCGGATCTTTTTGGCCCGACCACCTGAGCTGACGGTGATTGAATCGCCAGAACAGGCGGCCATGGCCCTAAGCGCCGACCTGATGTGGGAGGCCCAAGAGCACTTTGCCGTCCTGCACCTGGATATCAAGCACCGCCTCATCGGCCAGCAGATCGTAACGCGGGGAACCGCCACGGAAACCCTCACCCACCCCCGGGAAACCTTCCGCAGCGCCATCAAGCAGGGAGCCAGCCGCATCCTGGTGGCCCACAACCACCCCTCTGGCAGCTTGGATCCCAGCCCCGAGGATCTGGCTCTCACGCGGCAACTGCTGCAGGCGGGACAACTGCTGCAGATCCCAGTTTTGGATCACCTCATCCTGGGCGGTGGTCAGTTCCTCAGCCTGCGCCAACACACCAACCTCTGGCAGGAGTTTCCCCAGCCAGAATAAACCCCCACCCCCCTGACCTACTCTCCCTGGGGAGAGGAACTATCGGTCTCCAAAAGCGGCTCAAAGCGCATGCCCACCCTGAGCTGGCCGCCGTTGACCAGATCCCAGGCCGATTGTTCTTTTCTGCCAGGCAGCTGGGCCCGTCGGATTAGGAGGGATCCCTCGCCGGTAGCCACGTACACCCCTTCTCCCTTGGCCAGTCCCACGACTTCTCCAGGGCTGCCCTGGGGAAGAGGATTAGGTGGCGGGTGCAACTGAGGAGAGGCGGAGCGGACAATCTTAATCCGCTGCCCCTGCAAGCCGGTAAAGCAGTTGGGGGAAAAGGCGCGGATTTGATTGTGCAAAGCCTGGGCCGAGCGCCGCCAATCAAGCTGGAAGTCCTGTTTTTTGAGCAGGGGGGCGTAGGTGGCCCGCGAGTCATCCTGAGGAATGGGGGTCAGCTCTCCTTTTTCCAACTTCAGCAGCGTCTCCACCAACAGACTTGCCCCCAGTTGGGCCAGTTGGGAGGCTAGCTCCAAGCCGGTCTGCTCCGGCCCGATGGGCAGCTTGGCCTGCAGCAAGATGGCTCCTGTATCCAGGCCCTCGTCCATGAGCATGGTGGTGACGCCGGTCTCGGTCTCGCCGTTGGCAATAGCCCACTGGATGGGGGCAGCGCCGCGGTAGGCCGGCAGGAGGGAGGCGTGGACATTGACGCAGCCCAGCCGGGGCATCTGCAGCACCGCCGGTGGCAGGATTTGGCCGTAGGCCACCACCACAAACACATCGGCAGCCAGAGCCGCCAGCGCCGCCAGCACCTCCCCATCCCGCCGCAAACGGACAGGTTGCCACACGGGGATCCCCTGGGCTTGGGCAAGGATCTTGGTGGGCGGAGGAAGCACCCTCTGTCCTCGTCCCTGGGGCCGATCCGGCTGGCAGACCAATCCTACTACTTCAAAAGGAGACGGCGGCTGCAGGAGAGCCTGGAGCGAAGGTAGAGCAAACTCCGGCGTGCCAAAGAAGACAACCCGCATGGCCGACCCCCTAAGCCCTGCCCTTTAGTCTAGAGCGGCAGGGGAAGGCCGAGGGGGCTCGCCATCGGCAGCGTCGGCTGCTGGAGAAGGAAAGGGAGAAAGCCTGCCTGGGGGAGCCTGCCAAAAGGTGGGCTGTTTGAGATCGAATTCCTGGCTCCAGCTTGGAAAGAAAGAGCTCAGCTTTTGCCCAGAAAGCCGCAGCCGTTGCACAAAGGTCAATTCTAAGCGCGTTAGAACCCGCCGCACAAAATCCTTGGCCCAGGCCGGATCCGGCGCCTCTGCAGCCTGCAAGTTAATCTGCAGCCAGCCCAGCTTGGGATGCAGGTGAACCCGAGCGCGGATTCCTTCTGGGTGGAGCAAGTAGTTGAGCACCTCCTGGAGGGCCTCTTCATCCCCCTGCCGGGCACGGTACAAGGGGCTGTTGGGGTTGGGCGGCGGCTGGTAGCGCCACTCGCGGTGCCATTCCGGGATCCCTTCGTTGGGGGGAAAGCCGAACAGCTCCACCTGGCGCTGCCGGTAGCTCAGCGCCATTTCCTCTAGGGTTGGCAGGAGGCTCTCCAGCAGCCAGTCCGGATCCGGGAGGGGCTCCCCTTCTAAACGCAGCAACAGGCGGTGGCCGGAAAGACGCGCCTGGACTTGGAGAGAGCTCAACCCTAGGGCACTCAGGGCTGCCTGCAGGCGCGCCACCCTCTCCGACAGAGGAGGCTGGGGAGAAGCTGCAGAAGAAGTAGCCACTGGTGGAGATCCCTGGGTAGCTTCGGATCCAACCTAGCTCAGCGCCTAGAGTTGCTGAAAACCACTAGAGGGTTTGAGCAGGCTGAGGTTTAAGTCCCTGCCCCGCCTGCACGCAAACTTGCCCTTGTCGATCAAACAACGTTACCGCCAACGCTAGGGATCGGCCGGCGTACTTTTGCACATAGGCTGTTGCCCGCTCGCAGATTCGGCAAGCCAGGGCCTGTAGCACCGGCTCTGCCCAACCCAGGCTTTCTAGGTACTGCACTGCTGCTTCCACCGTTCCCAGCTCCAACAGCCGTCGCGCCTGCTCGGCTGCTCCCCCACAGCGGATCAAGGCTGCCACCAGAATCTCCAGGCGGGCATCGGCTACATGGCTGGAGGTGGTGAAGATGCCGCCTGCTAGCTTGATGAGTTTGCCGTGGTAGCCAATCAAGTGAACGGCCTCCGCCCCCCGCAGCGCCGCCTCCACCAGCAGCGGCCCTACCCAATTGGCTACCCGCAGGATTTGCTCTGCCGGGATCCCTTGCCGCAGGGCTACCTGTTGCCCGTGGCTGCCTAGGCAAAAGGCCAGCCGCCTGTGCTGCTCGAGCTTCTGTTGCAGCTCTTGCCGGGCTTGCTCCAGACTTTCGGCACTGGCAGAAGGCTCCACCTCCGCCCGTGTCCCCACCAGCGCTAGCCCCTCCAGCACCCCGAAAGCAGCATTGGAGGTGCGTTCTGCCAGCAGCTTGCCTTCCGGCAAGATGATGCGCACCCGCAGGCGATAACCCTCCGGGATCCCTGCCAAAAGGTTGACCTCAAACAGATGCCGGGCGTAGGCATAGATGGCTGGGCTGCCGTCAGCGTGTCGCCCTAGCCCCTCGCCAGCTTCTAGAAGCAAAGGGGGAGCGGTGGGATCTCTTTCCTCCAGAGCCACCCACCCCCAGACCGGCGTGTTGCGGGTGAGATCCAGGTGAGGGCCGGGATCCGAGCGGGTGATGGCTAAAGCGGTGTTCTCCGACAACGTGGCCACCTGCTCCACCGGGATCCTGACCGATCCCACCTCAGGCTCCACCTGCACTGCCACGACGGGACAACCACCCTCCTGGGGCAAGGGAATCTTGAGGAGGTGATGAAAGGCTGCCTTGGCAGCAGCCACTGCAAACACGGGCAAGGTGTAACCTCGCTGAGGGGAGGAGGGGAGGGAATCCTGCATTTTTTGTTCAATCGTTAAATGATCTGGGCGAAGGGAGGGAGGGATAGAAACCTGTCTCTTTCAATGGGAGTAAAGAGTTAAGAGCGGGGCAGCTATGAGCGAAACCTTGCAGCACTATTTTGAGCGTCTGGAGGGGCAAATTCAGGAGCTAAAAGCTGCCATTGAACGGCTGCCAGAGCAGGTGGCCGCTGCCCTGCTGGCGCGGCAAGAGGCCAAAAAAGCTGTGCCCGCCTCCTCCTGCTATAGCACCCTAAACGCCGACTTGGTTGGAGATGGGAGCCATAACTTTTTGCTGGAGGAGGATCCGCCTGTAGTCGGCAACCGCCAGCCGACCTATGATCTTGCCCCTGAGGCTCAGATCCAGCGCTTGAGCGCGCAGCTAACTGCTGCTTACAACCGCATTGCCGCCCTGGAGGAGCAGCTCTTGGCCCAGCGCCTGCGCAAATAACCTAGCGAGGTTTCAGGGCAGGAGCGGCAAGGGGATTAGCTCTGCGTTGCACATCCTGCATCTGGAAGCCATGCTTGCGCAGCTCCTGATCCAGCAGCAGTTCGTTTTCCACGTAATCAACAAACAGCACACCGTTGAGATGATCGATTTCGTGTTGGATGACTCGCGCTAGCAAGTCATCGGCTTGGATTGTGCGGGGCCGTCCGCTTTCGTCCTTAAACGACACCACCACTCCCTGGGCGCGTAGAACCTCACAGAAGACGCCTGGAATGCTTAGGCAACCCTCCTGAGCAGCCACCGTTTCGCCAAGGTACTCGCGGATCTCCGGATTAATCAGTACCAGCGGCGGCACTTCTGGCTTGTCGGGATAGATGTCCACCACAATCAAGCGCTTGGGAACGCCCACCTGTGGCGCTGCCAGACCAATGCCATCAGCGCTGTACATGGTCTGCAGCATATCGCGCGCCAATTGGCGGATCTCGTCGTTGACTTGGCTAATCCGCTTGGCCGGTTGCCGCAGCACCTTGTCCCCCATGCGATAGATGCGCAGCGGTGGGTTTTTGAGTTTAACTTTGGGGACAGAAAGCGTGGCCACCATCGGGCAGGTCTCTTACAAAACAAACATCAGCTTGTCTAGCTGGTCCCCTCATTCTACACTTGCTCAAACCCCGGGGACGCCTGGAAGTTAGGCCTGAGGACTCACGACTGCTCAGGGCTGTTCGGGGATCCCTGGGCCTTCTGGTCAAGGGCTTGCTTGAAGCCCAAGGCCACCAAAATGTTGGAGAGAGTGAGAAAAGCCTCTGCCCCTCCATGGAGGGGATCCACATTGGCTAAAGAAGTGCCGTAGTGCTTCTGGGCGTACAACCCTGCTGGGATGCTGACGGCAACAAAAAGCAGCAGCAGCCAAAAGCCCGCCACCGCCAAGCGCGGGATCCGGCGCAGCCGCGACAGGAAGAACAAAAAGAGCAAGTAGGGAAACAGAGAGAGAGCAAACAAGCTGTTCATTGCTTAGCTGGGATCTCGTTCCTCCGCCTGCTCGGCTCGCCAAATGCGGTAGGCTGCCCACGCCAGCGTACAGTTGCCCAGCAGGGTAAACCCAGCCTGAGCAGTCACCAGCCCCTCCAAGTTGGGGTCGTTGTCAAACCAGTGCCAGGTAATGGCACACATGGCTCCCACCAGCGCCGGCAGCATCGCCCAGCTCAGGCTTCGCCATTCGGGGCGCCCCGTTCGCTCCCCAAACTGCCACACCCAAACGATGGCCGCCAGCCACTCCAAGACGCTGGCCACGTGAATCCACCAGGTGGGAAATGAAAGGGCATGCATACACCCCTAGGCGTTGAGGAACTGGCGCAGCAACTGGCGATAGGTGGCCTCCTGCAGCAGCATTTGCTTGTGCAGCTTGACCAGGATGTCCTTAGCTTGCTCGGGACTCATGCGAGCCACCAGCATCTCAAAAGCCCGCTGGCGAAATTCTTGTTCCAAAGAAAGACCTGGCGTTTCCTCCATTATCGTCACCTCGAGAGGCTTGGGGGTAGGTCAGAGACTTGCTTTGGGCTATTCCAAACCTGCCCCTGACGCGCGACGCAGTCAGGATAACACATATCTTAACAATCTCCCTTAACAAGCTGCAATAAGATGCCAAGTCCTGGTAGCTAGGTGGGGGAGGGAGATCTCAACGAAGTAGCAGAAAAAGTCCAGTTCTACAGATTTGACGAGGGCGCATTTCGGATAGGGAGATGCGAAGCTTTTTGAGCAGGGATCCCTTTACGTCTTGTTATTTTGGGCAAGCGAGCAAGGCGCCATGGTAGAAGTGAAGTACCTTGAGCTGGGGCTGCTGCTCCTCCTGACCTGTGCCTTGCCTTCTTACATTGCTATGACCATTTTTGTGGGAAACCTAAACTATAAAGCTTCAACTGAAGAGCTCAAAGCCTTCTTCCAGCAGCGGTGGAACGTTAAGTCGGTTACGATCCCGAGAGACCGAGAAACCGGCCAGACAAGGGGTTTTGCATTTGTGGAGTTGGCCACCAAGGCGGAGGAAGAAGAAGCCATTAACGTTGCCAACGGTCAGGAATTTATGGGTCGGCCCTTGCGGCTAGAGTGGGCCCGGCCGCGCCGAGAGACTTAGATCCCAGGCTGGGCCTGGAATTTAGAGAAGGGCGGCTGAGATGGTGAGGCTGTTGCATTTTTCCGATGTCCATTTGGGCAGTGGTCTAGCCTACGGCTCCATCAACCCGGCCACGGGACTGAACACCCGCTTGGAGGATTTTGTGGCTTCCTTGCAGCGGTGCATTGACCTTGCCCTCGATCTAGCTGTGGACTTAGTTCTGTTTGGGGGAGATGCCTTTCCCGATGCGACGCCGCCCCCTCGGCACCAAGAACTCTTTGCCCAGCAGTTTCGCCGGTTGGCTGATGCCGGCATCCCGACCGTTCTCTTGGTGGGTAACCACGACCAATACGGACAGGGCCAGGAGGGCAACAGCCTAGCCATCTACCGGGCCTTAGGGGTGGCGGGGTTTGTCGTCGGGGATCGGCTGCAGACCCATTGGATTGAAACTCGCAGCGGCCCAGTCCAGGTGACCACCCTGCCTTGGCTAAACCGCTCCACCCTACTGGCCCGCCAAGAGGGCTTGGGCCTTGACCCTGAAGGGCTGACCCAGAAGCTGCTACAGCGCTTGGATCTGGCGCTGGAAGGGGAGGCCCGCAGGTTACGGCCCGGGATCCCGGCAATTTTACTAGCCCATGTAATGGTAGATACAGCCCGCCACGGGGCCGAGCGGCATCTTTCGGTAGGCAAAGGCCTGACGGTGCCCCTCTGGTTGCTGGCGCGGCCAGCTTACCAGTACGTAGCTTTGGGGCATGTGCACTGCCACCAGGTGCTCTGTCGGGATCCCTTGGTGATCTATCCCGGCAGCATCGAGCGGGTGGACTTCGGGGAGGAAAAAGAGGAAAAAGGTTGCGTAGTGGCAGAGGTTACGGCCACAGGAGCAAGCTACGAATTTTTGCCCTTGCCCGCCCGCGCCTTTCACACCATCCGCCTCGATCTCACCCCCTATCCCCCCCAAGAAGTGCAAGCCAAACTCCTGGAGGCCATTGCCAAGGCCCCTGTAGCCGGCTCCATCCTACGCCTCATCTACCGCCTTCGCCCCGACCAGCTCGATGGCATTGACGAGCGGGCTCTGCACCAAGCCCTTGCCCCTGCCTTCAGCTACACCATTGCCCCAGAAGTGGTCAGCCCTGGCCGCATCCGCTTGCCGGGCTTGGATCCCAGACATCTAGAGCCCCTGACGGCTCTGGAGCAGTATCTAGCTGACCGCAGCGATCTGGCCCCTTTGCGCAACGAGTTGCTGGCGGCTGCCCGTCAGTTGCTGGCGGAAGCAGCAGATCCCTTGCCGGAAGGGAATGCCAACGAGGAGGAGGTGGATCCTCCAAGCCCCGCCGACTGGGAAGAGCAGCAATTGCCCTTGTTCTAGGGCTCTGCCTCCATTGCTTTGACCTTTGTCGGTCAGAGGTGGGGAGCAGGGCCGCTTCTAAAGAACCTTTGCCGCGTGATCCGGATCACTTCGGGAGGGGGGGGAAACGGCAGAGACTGGAACTGGGTTGAAGTCGTTGGCAACGACGCTCTCAGCTCACTTCCAGGGAACTAACCTAGGCTGGCAGATCTCACCCTGCCAGTCTTTCCTTTTGTAGAGCTGGGGAGCCGTGGAAAGCAAGGGATCCCTGCAGTTATCATGTCACTGCCAGGCTCCGCCTCGACTTCGAAAGAAGCTGGAGGTGGAGTGGATTTGTCTCGAGAAAAGAAGGAGCAAAGGGCATGGAAAGCGTACTGAGATCTCTAGTGATCGGGGCAATTGCCGGTTGGCTGGCAGGGTCTATCCAGCGCGGCTACGGTTTTGGCCTGATCGGTAACATCATTGTCGGCATTTGCGGAGCAGTTGTGGGAGAATACCTTTTCAACTTGCTCGGCTTATGGACTACGGGTCTGCTGGGGAACTTGGTGATGGCAACCGTTGGGGCTCTGGTTTTGTTGGCGTTGCTCAACTTTCTTCGCCGGGCTTAACTTCTCCAAGGGGGGTACGTCGCCAGCGGGCAGGGATGGCTGACGTGACGCTGCTTTTTTTGGTTGGCTGTGGATCAAACCCGTGTCTGGTTCAGATTGCCGGGTAAGGAGCACCTCTGCTCAGGCCGGAAGCTGTCATTAAAAAAAGGGGGCCATAGAGCCCACCCCTCTTCCGTGACCTACTCCCGGCACTGAGTACAGCGCAGGGCTCAGCTACCCCCACCACCCCCACGAGCTAAAGCCGGGATGGCAGAGGGGCAGCTAGCGGTGCAGGTAAGTGTAGGCCCGCAGGTTGTCTTCAAAGTGCTGCTGCAGCGCCCTAGCCTGCTCTAGAGTGATCTGCCCCCTTTGTAGAGCGGCTTCAGTGGCGTGGTGCAGGGCTTCCACCAGGTCTTCGCTGGTGTATTGCACCCAGCTCAGCACCTCAGCAATCGTGTCTCCCTTGATCACTTGGGAGACGTGATAGCCGCCAGGACGGGTGCGGACATGCACCGCGTTGGTGTCGCCAAAGAGGTTGTGCAGATCCCCCAGGATCTCCTGGTAGGCACCCCCCAAGAACACCCCCAGCAGGTAGGGCTGCCCGTCGGGATCATGCAGCGGCAAGACCGAGGTGATTTGGCCGTCTTCGCCAAAGAAGCGGTTGATCTTGCCGTCGCTGTCGCAGGTTAGATCCGCCAAGGTAGCCCATTGGCGCGGCTCCTCGTCCAGACGGTGGATGGGCATGATGGGAAAGACCTGGCCGATGGCCCAGCTATCCGGCAGGGACTGGAACAGGGAGAAATTGCCGTAGTAGATGCTGGCCAGCATCTCGTCCAGCTCCAGGAGATCTACAGCCACGGGCTGTCCTGCCTGGTACTGCTCGTAGGCCAAGGTGCAGATCTTGTCGGAGCAGTTCCAAAACAGCCGCTCCACCTCGGCCCGCTCCTGCAAGCTGAGGGATCCCTCGATGAACTGGCGCAGGGCAGCTTCTTTTAGCTCCTGGCAGCGGCGATAATCGGCCACTAGGGTATCGGGCCGGATCTCGTAGTAAAGCTGGTTTAGCTTCTGGATCACCTCTGCATTGGAGGTGAGGTGGGTAGGCATGGGGTAGGGGCTAGCCACATTGACATCCTGCACGTCAAAGACCAACACCGACTGGTGGGACATCAAGGCCCGCCCGCTTTCGGTAACCAGCACCGGTGGCCGGATCCCATGCGGCTGCAGGGTGGTCAGCACTGTCTGTACCACGGTGGCGGCGTAGTCCTCGACGCTATAGCTCTGGGAGAAATGACTGGCGGACTGGGATCCGTCGTAGTCAACCCCTAAGCCGCCGCCGATATCCAGGTAGCCCATCGGCGCCCCCAGCTTGACGAGTTCAATGTAGATCTGGCTGGCCTCCCGCACAGCCCGCCCGTGCACACTCGCCATCGAGATCTGCGAGCCGATGTGGTAGTGCAACAGGCGCAGACAGTGCAGCTTGCCGACTTCCCGCAGCCGTTCCACCACCTGCAAAATCTCCGTCGCTGTAAGGCCAAACTTGGCCCGATCCCCGGCCGAGGTGCCCCAGCGCCCGCTGCCTTGGGTAGAAAGCTTGGCCCGCACCCCCAGCATGGGATCAATGCCCAGGTGCTCGGCAGCCTGCAGCACCAGCTCCAGCTCCTGCAGCCGCTCCAGGACGATGATGGGCGTGCGCCCCAGCCGCTGGGCCAAGAGGGCCGTTTCCATAAAGTCGCGGTCTTTGTAGCCATTGCAGATTAGCAAAGCCCCGGGAGTGTCCAGTAGAGCTAGGGCAATCAACAGCTCCGGCTTCGATCCCGCTTCCAGGCCAAAATGGTAGGCGCGACCGTGCTTCACCACCTCTTCCACCAGGTGGCGCTGCTGGTTCACCTTGACCGGGTAAACCCCCCGATAGACATTGGGGTAGCCAAAGCGCTCAATGGCCTGCTGAAAGCTCTGGCAAAGCTGCCGCATGCGGTCAGCCACAATCTCGGGAAAGCGAATTAACAACGGCAACTGCAAACCCCGCGCCACCAGATCCTTCACCAGGTGGTACAGGTCAATGCCCGGTTCCTGCTGCTGTAGGCCCTGTGGGGTTACCTCCACATGACCGGCGGCGTTGATACGGAAGTAGGGCTCCCCCCAGTAGCAGATGCGATAGAGCTTTTCGCTGTCTCGCAGTGTCCAGGGAGAACGAGTCAAAGTCGGCATAGCAGTCCCCCAGCTACCGAGATGTGAACAGCGCAGGATTTCCGCACAGAATCCACAATATATTGCTCTATTTCAGAAGGCGTCAAGATTTTTCTCAAGCAGGGACGCTGTGCCGGAAACCGCCTAAGCCTTGCCAGATAAGGCTTTGGGCTTGAGAGCTCCTTGAAAAAGGCTCTAGCGGCAAGCTCTCTCTTTCTCTTTCTTTTGCTGTTTTTCTTAGTCTTTCTCACTAATGCTCTTTTTTGCCTCGATGGATCCCCGCTGTAACCCTGCGGGGAAGGGCACGAACGCCTGGCTGCTCCTCAGCAAAGGGGTGATTGGCGACGTGAAGTTGGTCTGGGCCTGCAACTCTTGCGGTGGCGGCCCTGGATGAGTTTTTCTCCCCACCCCCGAAGCTTCGACTCCCCAACCCCGCAGGTACGGAGATCCGTAATAGGTCGGCTTTTCAACCCCCAGAAATGGGCGGCATTCTCGCCCTAGCGTTGCCAACCACCTGGTTAAGATCGGCTCAGGAAATGGCTAAGCCTTTGCCAGATTTTCGCAAGTTGGCTGCCCAAGCTACCCCACAAGCGGATGGGCTGGCGGCGGTAACCGAAGTCCTGTACACACAAAGAGGAGAAGAAGGAGCCGATGGGAAAAGTTGTAGGAATTGATCTGGGCACAACCAACTCGGTTGTCGCCGTAATGGAGGGGGGTGTCCCCACGGTTATTGCTAATGCCGAGGGGAGCCGCACCACACCCTCGGTAGTTGCCTTTACCAAGGATGGGGAGCGCCTGGTGGGTCAGATGGCTCGTCGCCAGGCAGTGCTCAACCCCGAGAACACCTTTTACTCCGTCAAGCGGTTTATCGGGCGCAAGTACGACGAGGTGGGCGCCGAGGCCAGGAGGGTTCCCTACCAGGTGCGGCGGGATGAGCGGGGCAATGTCAAGTTGTACTCACCCCGCATGAACAAGGAATTTGCCCCCGAGGAAATCTCGGCCATGGTGCTGCGCAAGCTGGTCGAAGATGCCAGCCGCTACCTGGGTCAACAGGTCACCCAAGCCGTTATTACCGTGCCTGCCTACTTTAATGACTCCCAGCGGCAGGCCACCAAAGATGCAGGCCGCATTGCTGGCTTGGAGGTGCTGCGCATCATCAACGAGCCGACAGCGGCTTCCTTGGCCTACGGCTTGGATAAGCGCACCAACGAGACCATCCTTGTCTTTGACCTGGGCGGTGGTACCTTCGACGTCTCCATTCTCGAGGTAGGAGATGGGGTCTTTGAGGTGAAAGCCACCAGCGGCGACACGCAACTGGGCGGCGACGACTTCGACAAGAAGATCGTCGACTGGATGGCCGAAGAGTTCAAGCGCATGGAAGGGATCGACCTGCGGCAAGACCGGCAGGCTCTGCAGCGGCTAACAGAAGCTGCGGAGAAAGCCAAGATTGAGCTGTCCAGCGTCTTGGAGACCACCATCAACCTGCCCTTCATCACTGCCACCGCCGACGGTCCGAAGCACCTGGAGCTGAAGCTCTCGCGCGCCCACTTTGAGCACCTCTGCGCCGACCTGCTAGAGCGCTGCAAAGGTCCGGTGGAGCAGGCCCTGCGGGATGCTAAGCTCACCAAGGCTGACATCAACGAAGTGGTGCTGGTGGGTGGTTCCACCCGCATTCCGGCGGTACAGCGGTTGGTGAGGGAACTGCTGGGCAAGGAGCCCAACCAAACCGTCAACCCCGACGAGGTGGTGGCTGTCGGCGCTGCCATCCAAGCCGCGGTGCTGGCGGGCGAGGTCAAAGACGTGCTGCTCTTGGATGTCACTCCCCTGTCGCTGGGGGTAGAAACCCTGGGCGGTATCGCCACCAAGCTGATCCCGCGCAACACCACCATTCCCACCCGCAAGTCGGAGATCTTCTCCACAGCGGAAGATGGGCAGACCTCGGTGGAAATCCACGTGGTCCAAGGGGAGCGGGAGTTGGCTCGCGACAACAAATCGCTGGGCCGCTTCAGGCTGGAAGGGATCCCACCCGCTCCTCGGGGTGTGCCCCAAATTGAGGTGACCTTTGATATCGACGCCAACGGCATCCTCAAGGTAACGGCTAGAGACAGGGGGAGCGGCAAGGAGCAAAGCATCTCCATCACCGGCGCCTCCACGCTCGATAGCAAAGAGGTGGAGCGGATGATTGCCGAGGCGGAAAAATACGCCGCCGAAGACCGCGCTCGCCGCGAGAAAATCGAGCGCCGCAACAAGGCCGACTCTCTGGCCTACCAGGCCGAGCGGCAGTTGAAGGAGCTGGGAGACAAGATCTCCTCCAGCAAGCGCAGCCAAATCGAAACCCTGGTGCGGGAGCTGCGGGAGGCCATCCAGCGCGATGACGACAGCGCCATCCAAAGCAAGGAGCGGGAGCTGCAGGAGGCTCTCTACGCCATGAGCAGCGAGCTCTATCAGCAAGCTGGCGCTTCCTCTAGCTCCACTGCTAGCGCAGGGAAGACTGCCGGCGGCAGCGATGACGTCATTGACGCCGATTTCACTGAGGCCAAGTAACCCCTGCGGGATCCCTCTAGGAAGGAGGGATCCGGCTTCTGGTGCCAGTTTCAACAGGAGGAGGGAGGGAATGGGCAAGGGTCACTAGCCCGCCTCCTTCCTTCTTCGGGGTTGGTAGCCCTCTGCCTGCGGATGCCTCCATGCAAAGCTTCAAGGACTACTACAAAATTCTGGGGGTTAGCAAGACAGCCACTGCTGAGGAGATCAAGCAGGCCTATCGTCGCTTGGCGCGGAAATACCACCCAGACGTCAACCCCAACGACAAAACTGCTGAGGAAAAGTTCAAAGACATCAACGAAGCCTACGAGGTTCTCTCCGATCCCAGCAAGCGCAGGCAGTACGACCAATTCAGCCAGTACCACCAGCAGGGTGGCTTTCGCTACCGGCGAGAGACCTACAGCAGCCCCTTTGGCGAAAGCTCCTTTGGCGAGGACTTTGGCTTGGGGGGAGGGGGCGTCGATTTCGACCAGTTTGAAGACTTTCAGGATTTTATCGATCAACTGCTAGGGCGAGTGCGCAGCTCTGGCAAAGACCGCAGCAGTCCTTCGGCCAATGCCAACTACGACGCGGAGGCCACCCTCCACCTTTCCATCTCGGAAGCGTTTGAGGGGGGAAAGCGCCGCCTGCGGGTGGGCGGGGATCGCGTGCTTGAGGTGAGCATCCCACCGGGAATCACGCCGGGCAAGCGGATTCGCCTGCGCGGCCAGGGCCACCCCAAACCCAACGGGGGTGCTGGCGATCTCTACCTCAAGATCGAGCTGAAGGAGCATCCCTTCTACCGCCTAGAGGGGTTTGACGTCTACTGCGACCTGCCGCTTAGTCCCAGCGAGGCGGTCTTAGGCGCCCAGGTGGAGGTGCCCACGCTAGACGGGCTGGTGAAGCTGCGCATCCCGCCAGGGACGCAACCAGGGCGGAAGCTGCGCTTGGCAGAGCGGGGCTTTCCCAAGGGCAACGGGGAGCGAGGCGACTTCTACGCGGTAGTTCAGATCTATTTGCCCACGCGGCTTTCGGAGGAGGAACGAGAGCTCTACGAAAAGCTGCAGCGCATCCAGTCCTACGATCCCCGCGCCGCTCTCAAGCTCTAGCTAGGCAGTTGCCTTGGCTAGCTCTGGAGTGGGCGGTTGGAGAGCCCGGTCCAAGAGCTCCATGGGGTGGTAGATGGGGATCCCAGCCTTGCCTTGCAGGCGCAGGTGCTTTTGGATTTGCAAGCGGCAGCCGATGTTGGCGGAGACAATCCCCTGGGCGCCGGTGTTGAGGAGGTTGGCCACCTTTTGGGATCCCAGCTCGTCCGCTACCTCGGGTTGCAGCAGGTTGTAGACGCCGGAGCTGCCACAGCAGAGAGCAGCATCGACGGGATCCCGCAGCTCTAGGCCCGGGATCTGCCGCAGCAGTTGGCGCGGCTCCTGGCTAAGGCGCTGCCCGTGCAGCATGTGACAGGCATCCTGATAGACCAGCACCAAGGGATCCGGCTGCAGCGGATGGAGAGGAGCGGTCAACCCCACCTGAGCAAGAAACTCCTGGATGTCCTTGACTTTGGCCGCAAACTGGGCTGCCTTCTCTTGGTAGTGGGGATCCTTACCCAGGATGTTGCCGTACTCCTTCAGCGTATGCCCGCAGCCAGAGGCAGTGATGAGAATGGCATCCAACTCGTAGCCGGCAAAAGCATCCACCATCTGGCGGGCCAGAGTTTTCGCCTGCTGCAATTGCCCTTGGTGGTGGGGCAAGGCTCCGCAACAGCCCTGGGCAGGTGGGATCACCACCTCACAGCCATTGTGGGTTAAGACGCGCATGCTGGCCTCATTTACCTGGGGGGCAAACAGGCGCTGCACACAGCCAAGAATCAGCCCCACGCGAAAGCGGCGCTCGCCCACCGCCGGGATCCGCTCCGGATAGCGCTTGGGCAAAAGGTGCTCCACCTGCAAAGGGGGCAGCAGCGATTCCATGGCCGCTAGCCGCGGGGAGATTTTTTCCAGCCCCTTGCGGATCCAGGCGCCGATCCCCATCTTTTGGTAGAGCCAGAGGGGCCAGAGCAGCGGTCGCAGCCGCTCCGGATAGGGGAAGAGGAAAAAAATCAACTGGCGGTACAGTCGATCCCAGAGGTTGCGGCGGTAGTTGCGCTCAATCTGAGGTCGGGTAGCGGCAATCAGCTGGTCGTAGCGCACCCCCGAGGGGCAAGCCGTTACACAGGCCAAACAGCCCAGGCACGTGTCGAAGTGGGAAACCACTGCCGCTGAGAGAGAGATTTGGCCCTGATTGAGGGCGTCCATCTGGTAGATGCGGCCCCGAGGTGAGTCCATCTCCTTGCCGAGGACGCGATAGCTGGGGCAGGTGGTCAGGCAAAACCCACAATGCACACAGGCATCGATCAGCTTCGGATCCGGGGGATCCACCCCATCAAAACCCGGCCCTTGCGATAAACTCATTGGCTTCGACCTATCGCGCTCTCAGCTCTACATGGCCATGCAGGGAGACCATTGGCAGCTTGCGATCCTGCCTGCAGTTTTTCTGCATCTTAATCCCAGAGTGAGGGGGCTGATTACATCCCACGGCAGAGCAAAGCTGCCAGGCCTGGCCAGAGCCTCCCAAAAAGGTCAGCTCCCGCCCTTGGGAGGCGGCACCCGGAAGCCACTTGGCAGCTTCTCGCCCTGGGCAGCCGCTTCCAGCGCCGCTAGGAGGAAGGCTTCGAATTGACGCACCGCCCCTAGGTCGCAGTACAGGTGCGTTTTGGCTGCTGCTACAGCCTTGCTGGCAAAAGCGAGGCAGCGTTCTTGGTCACGAGCAAAAGCAAGGGCTGTGGGCGCATAGTCCTCGATGGAGGGGGCAATAGGCGCAATCTCGGCGATCCCCATCTGCTCGTAGGCTGCTGCCACAAAACGCCCACGGGCAAAGCGCCCAGGCCAGGTGACAATTGGTTTGCCGTAAGCCATGGACTCGTAGAGAGTGTTGCCTGAGCCGAAATGAATGGGATCCAGCAAAACATTACAGTGGGCCACCAAAGCCATGAAGCGATCAAGCGGCTGGCCCGGCAGGAAGCAGACCCGTTCGTTGAGGATAGGGGCACTCTTTGCCCAGCGCGCCCTGAGCTGCTCGCTCCAAGCCTTGGTGGGGTCCTCAATCATGACAATGTGGCCCTCGGGGTCGCCCTCAGCAATGGCTGCTAGCACCGCGTCGAAGTCAGGGTGCAGCTTAAACAAAGCTTGAGGGCAGCCGTAGAGCCGGCCGTGCTCTGGCAGGCCCAGTTCTGTGCGGGAGGGAATTGACGTTGGCAAGCTGAAAAGTTGGTAGCAAAAGGGGAGGCGGGTAAAACGCACCAAGCGCTCACTGTAGTAGGCTTCTGCTCCTTCCGGTTCCATCGGCGCATCTCCCCCTAGGAAGTAATCAACTGTATCGATGCCGGTGGTATCCGGATGGCCGTAACTAACCATCTGCACAGGCGCAAGCCGCGCATAGGCCAGAAAGTAGGTGGATGGCCACATGCCAATGTCGGGGTAGAAGAGGGCATCGAGTTCAAGGGCTGCAACTTGTGCTTGCCACTGGGGAAGTCGACCGCTGAGGGTCACCGTTCGGTCGCAAGCAGCTTCCAACCTAGCTCGCAGTTGGTCACGCCCGGCTTGTGGTGGGTAGATGAGGATGACCTCAAAGCGGGAACGGTCAAGCTGAACCAGAAGGCCCTGGTAGAGCTTGCCGATGGTGTGGTTGACAAGCAACTGGGAGCAAAAGCCAACCCGGATGCGCCGACCTGTAGGGAACTGCCAGCGGGCAACATGCGGCGCTTCAAAGTTCAACTGCGGCGCCTTAGCCCGAAAGAGCCGACAGAGACCTTCCATGAGCGCTCGGTCGTCGGCGTTGTGGTAGGCAAGGTAGAAGGAACGAAAGCCGCCGCTGAAGTATTGGGTTGGGTCGGTCAAGGTTCCAGGCAGGTCCAGCAGAGCGTTAAGGCCCTCCCGATAGCGAGCTCGCCAGTGGGCAATGGCCGCTTGGGACTCGGGGATGGATGGTAAGTAAAGCCGACCCGCAATCTGGGTGGCAAGGATCTGCTCGGCCGCATCGGAGGGCTGGGGTCTACATTGGCGGGCCGCCTGTAACACTTCCTCAGCTTCCCCATCCTTTCCTTGAGCTGCCAAAGCAAAGGCCAAAGCTAGATGGGCGTCGAAGTGGTGCGGCTTTTTCTGCAGGGCAAGGCGCGCACAGCTTTCTGCTTCTTGGAGTTGGTCAAAAAGCTCGTAGACTTCTGCCTTTGTCAGGAGGCTCTCAACAAAGTGGGGACAAAGGGTTAGGGCTTTGTCAAAGTAATCCAGCGCCTTGGGAAAGTCATAGTTATCTGCGGCCAATCGTCCAAGGCAGTAGAGTGCTTCTACCCGCTGTGGGTTGAACTGCAGTGCCGCTTGGTAGGCGCTTGCAGCTCGCTCCCTTTCGCCACTTCCCAACAGCGCACTTCCATAGTGGACCCAAGCGTCGGCATAGGTTGGGTTAAGCTCAATTGCCCGCAAGGCAACCGCTTGCGCTTCAGGCCATTTGCCAATCTTTTGCAACAGAGCTGAAAAACTGCTGTATATCTCGGCATCCTTGGGATAAGCCAGCAGTGCCTGCCGGAAGAGAGCTTCACTTTCCTCATAGCGCTCTTGGGCATAAAGAGATAGGGCCAGGGCAAGCAGGGCCTCGCGCTGATTGGGCTCAATGGCAAGAGCCCGCCGAGCTGCCTCTTCCGCTGCCACTGCCTCCCCCTGTGCCCAGCGCACCCGGGCAATAATGGCCCAGGCCAGGGCAAGACCTGGGTTTTTGGCAAGTAGCCGCTGGGCTTTTTCCAAAGCAAGGGCTAGGTTGCCACTGTTGCAGGCAGCTGCTGCTTCCTGTAGCTCGCTGGCTTCTTCCTCGGTGGGGGGCTGCGTTGCTGGCAGAGGGTCAGGAGAGGGAGCTTCTCCCTTCAGGGTGGCGGCCGCTAGCCGCGCAGTTAGCTCGACAACAGCGGGCCCTTCCAAACCGTGGGCGCACGCTTCGGCAAGAACCCGCTCGGCCTCCCCGTATTCACCACACTCCAGCAGGGCTTCAACCAAAGCTAGCCAATATTGACCAACCGTTGGATTGGCGCTGACTGCCGTCATCAAATGGGACAGTGCCGACCGGGGCTGCCCCCGCTGACGGGCAAGTTGGCCCAGAAGGTGGTGGGCGTAGTGGTGGCGGGGGGCAACCTGCAGGATGGCCCGATAGAGCCGCTCTGCTTCTTCCAGGTGCCCCTGCTGGTGGTGGTCAATAGCTTGCTGCAGAAGGTTGCTTAGCTCCATCATCGGCCCTCTAGTTTGGGCAAGGCATAGGGATGAGCAGAATGCCAGTAGTCGACTAGTTGCCCTTGGTGCTCGATAAGCACCTGCTTGGGCTCTATCCCAAGCCTAGCCATCTCGGCAACAATGTCAGCGGCGCGCCATTGGGTTGGGATGATGACCACGTCTGGGGTCTGCGTTTTCAGCTCCTCTGGGCTGACAATTTGCTGGCCAACGCCGGCAACATAGGTGCCAACTTTGTTTGGATCGGAATCGACAACCCAGGTAAGCCAATTGGTCTTAACCCCAAAGTGGTGCATGAAGGCTGCCCCTTTCCCCGTGCCTCCCCAGAGGGCAACTCGCAGGCCACTGTTAGCCAGCTCTTGAAGCTGGGCAGCAATTTTGCGGCGAGCCTCTTGGCTGCCTTGCTCAAATTTGGCTGCTGCTTCAGCCCGGAGCCGCCAGGCTAGCGGTAGCTGCAGCTCAACGATGGCCAACACCACTTCCCCATCGTAGGCGTGCCACAAGCTCACAATTGCACCGACGCGCTGTAGCAGGGCACGCAGCGACTCAGTGCTAAACTGCTGGGGGTGTTCGTAGTAAAAATCCACCAGTCGCCCTGTGGTAAAGACCCGGTCGATACAGGGCACTTCAACAAGCAGGCGCACAGTCTTTCTACAGCAACCTGCAGCCCATGCCAACTGCTGTAGGAAGGCTGCTGGTTGGCTAAAGTGCTCCAGGACATGACGCATCACCACCAGATCCGGCTGGAGGTGCAGCAGATCTTCAACAGGGTCAAAAAGCCGCGCCTCAAATTGAAACTCACTGGGGAAGTCGTCCGGTTGGTGAGGGTCAAATCCAATGTACCGCCCTTGCCGGCGAGCAGCCAAAGACCGCAGAAAGTGACCACAACCGCAGCCAATCTCAACCACGGTTGGGTTCTCAGGTAGGCGGGTCAGCACCTCATCGACCAGTTGCGCCAGATGCCGGTTCCACAAGACCCCGGCGTTGAACATGAGGTTCGGCTGACTGCCGTACGGGACATCCTCATAGCGGAAGGCGCGATTCCAGACATGGCCACAGGCGAGGCACTGCACAAAGTCAAGCCGATAGGGGGGCATGGCCCGTGCCTCCTCTTCAGTACGTGGCCAGCCCAATATGGCAAGTGGCGCAGCCCCTCCGTCAAAAAAAGGGTGAGCCACTGATTCGCCACAGGCAGGACAGGGATCCGTATAAAGAGGAGTCATGCTCTACACTTAATCAAGCACAGTATAAGACATGCTCGTCGCGTAAGGGAAGCGAAAGAGACGGAGATTGCGGAGGCCCAGCACCTCGATCGTTGCCAGTGTTTCACCCGGAAACTGACGCATGTTGAGCTCATCGAACAAGATCACAGCTCCCTTTGGCATGCGTGGCACAAGCAACTCCAGCGCTAGCTTTGTCGGCTCGTAGAGGTCGACATCGAGATGCAGCAAAGAGACAACCAAATGGGGGTTATCTTCAAGATACTTGGGCAATGTAACACGCAGATCGCCCTCAACCAGCTTTAGTTTGGGTATGTGCCCTAGAAAGCGCGTCAAATCATGGATGGACGCGGCACGCATAATGTCGTTGGCCATGCCGCTTTCGACGGCGAAGCCACCGACGCGGGTATGTTCAGAGACTGCTTGGCCTCTTAAATCGACTTCGGACACTTCTGGAAAGCCAGTGAAGGTGTCAAAGCCGATGATCTCGCGCAGGTAATTGGTTGGCTCGAAGATTGAGCTTAGGTGATACCACGTCATGAGGCTGGCGCCACGGGCAACCCCCATCTCAACCACTGAGCCATGAACATGCAATTGCTTTTGGAACACCTCGGCACGCGCCAAAAACTTGGTCAGGCTTTCCCGTGTGACATATTTGGTAAAATTCTCCAGCTTGACGTTGGCACTGCCCGGGCTTTCGGCCCAGTAGCGCTCCAGTTCTGCCAGGCACCTGATATTGGCTTCGCTTTGGTTAGATGACTCACGGATCATACCGCTCAATGGATTGCCATTGCCGCTCATGGGGCGTTCTCCTTTCTGGCAAGTGCTCTCCGTCCTTCTTCTGCCAAATCCTCCCAGCGCCAGCCTCGTTCAATAAAGAAAGGATCGGTCAGATCAGTGTAGCGCAGCGTAACTGCGAACCTTACATCCTCACTGTAGTTCACGTTGGCCGAATGCGGCAGTAGTCCGTCAAAAAGAACCAGGTCGCCCGCCATCAGTTCGAGCTGACGCTGTTCCTTAAACGAAGCAATGACTTCTGGCGGAAGCGTAATCCACTTGTTCTTTCCACTCAGTGCCTCATTGTGGGCGTGCGGCATCAGGCCTCGCTTGTGCTCGCCAGGTGCAACCATCAACCCGCCATTAAAGGCACCGGTATTCTGTAACGGAATGTAGGCCACTACGTGTACGTGTGGGCCGTAGAAACGATCCTGATGCCAGTAGGCAACATGCCACTCGTGGCCAGGCATGCTGATGATCATGAGCAGGCGGGGATGGATGGCAATGCGCTCGCTGCCCAATACTTCCATAACCCAACTGGTGAGCAAACGGCTACTTGCCAGCTCAAACATCCAAGGCCGCCGACTGACCTCCTCGTAAATCCAAGACTGCGCCTCTGGCTTGGCTCTCCAGAGAGCGATCAGTGAACGTGACAAACGACGCACAGGGTCACTTTCTTCACTTGCTGCAAGGCCAAATCGTTTAAGCTGGGTAGCGACCAGCCAGTGCAGGTCGTCTGCTCATTCATTCAGCAAGACAGGCGGAACAAACTGGGGAATATGGCAATAGCCAAGTTCTGCAAATTGCTCCTTGAGTCGCTTCATTTTCACCCTCGCTTATCGTAAAGTCTTCCAAGCCTCTGCTGCCTCCTGGGAGAGAGTGCCGGCATAGTAGCCCTGAATCGGAAAGCAAAACGGTTGATCTTCAGCAGGCTTGCGCAGAACACAGTAAAGCAAGGCGTTTTGGCCAATCTGGTTTTTAGTGACCAGTTCGAGGATATCCTCGCGTTTCCATAGCTGTACGAACTTCAGTGGATTATACTCGACGTAGAGATAGGCCATTATCGTGTAGCTGTTTGCCTGGGCTAGATCCCAGAAAAAGGTCGGCTGCACGTTGTAAAAACCGTGATCGAGCCAGCCGGTAAATGGCAGACCGTGGATCATTAGGCCACCAGGCAGCGTGTAGTCGTGTATGGTTTTCATCACCTGGGCAATATTGAAGATGTGCTCGGCTGTGCCAAGGTTAAAAACAGCATGGTAACGCTGAGGCAACTCGATAGGGAAATTGAGATCCAGCTTGAGAGCTGCCTCCGTGCCATGAAGATCCACCGCTGTCATCGAACGTGGCTGCCAGAAGGTGCGCCAAAAGACCTTGGCGATCTCGAACAGCATTCCAGGGCGCTTAGCCTGAGTAATTTCATCAAGTTGACGGAAGAGGGCAGTACGTTCTTCCTCTTTGGCAAAGCGATAAATGTCTTGGCCAAGCTGCTCGACAGCCACGTCGCCGTACCAGTTGGCCTCGCCCAGTTCCAAACAGTCGCCTCCAAGCGGAATAGCGTTTTGTTGCCGCATTTGGCTAAATAGAACGTATTCGATGGCAGTGATAGCCATGGATCTCTCCTTGTTTAAAGGAAGTTGCAGCAGCGGCATGGCTCTACCTGCAGACGGTTGTCCACCGTCGCGCGCAGTCGGCGATAGCTTGGGCTGTTGTAGATGTCGAGGACATGCTGCTCCCGAACGTTGCCTATGGGGTAGCGTGCCTGGCCATCGGCGCAACAGTGGGCTACCACACCCGTTGCCGTGATTGATATGTCAAACCAGCGAGTGCAGGCTATGGGCGGTGCCGTGGGAGGCGACACATCGACCTGGCCAAGCCAGTTCATGCGCGGAAAAATGCTAACTTCGAACAATGGATACGTTGTCCTTACCCAGGTAATGAAATCCTCATCAGCTGCTGTGCCGTCTCCAACACGGGATAGCACAATGCGCATTGGCAAGCGTCCCTCAGCTTTTGCTTTGTGAAGTCTGTCCAGGCTTTCGCGAGTCCGTCTGTAGGGCAACTTCATCGTTGCCTCGTATTCGTCTGGGCGGTGATCGTTGAAGCTAACCCACAGGTAACCAAGATTGGGAAACTGTGTTAATCGTTCCACAATCCGCTCGTTGATGAGGGAGCCATTGGTAGTCAAGGTGATGGTAGCGTGCGGTAGCTCAGACTGAAGATATGTAAGCAAATCGAAGATCCGTGTATCCAAAAATGGCTCATTAACCTTAAAAGGACTTAATTGAAAGCGATGAAGACGCGGAATGTCTTTGAGGTCATTGACAATTTTTTCTATTAGAGAATCATCCATCTTTGCTCCCTTTCTTTCCAGTGAAGAATAGGGACAAAAGTTGCAGGCAGCGTTGCAACGTGCCATCGTTTCCAGATGGACATGAGCTGGAAAGTCAATGTATGAACTCTCCCGCATCGCCAGAGCTCTGCGCTGATAGTCCAGCAAGTTCGGCGGAATTGTGCTCATCTCACTGTCCTTCTGCAGCATGCAATTGTCTACTCATTAAAACATTGCAACAGGCTCCCCCGTGTGGGCGCTTCGCACCCCTAGCAGGAACGCTGCTGCCTGCGGTAATTCTAACCTAGAGAACTTGTCCGAACTATTCCCTCTGGAGAGCCATGAACTGGCAACACCTCTTCACTCGCGCTTTTTGGGCGGCGACCCTCGCCAGCTTGTGCCTGCCGGGAGCGGTTCTGGCCCAGGCTAACCTGCGGGAGCTCCCTCCGGACTTGGCAGAACAGCTCACCACGGAGCGGATTTTGCAAGCCTGCGCCGCCAACCAAGCCGATACGCTGCCCAGCCCTTTCCCAGACGTGGTGCCGACCGACTGGGCCTACAAGGCAGTGCTGACGCTCTACTACTGTGGGGCCTACCGGGGGGCAATCCCGCCGGAGCAATTCCGGCGTTACCTGGAGCAACAACGGGGATCCCAAACCTAGAAGGCTGGCCCTACTTCAAAGATCGGTACATTTCCTCGATGAGGTGAGCGTAGCGCTCCGCCACAGGGTTGCGCTTAATTTTCAGCGTCTGGGTCATGAGGCCATTTTCCACACTCAGGGGCTCTGGCAAGAAGCGAAAGTCAGCAACTTGCTCGTCGGGCCGATAGCCAGGGCGCTCTTGGATGCGGCGGCGTACTTCTTGCAAGATGAAGCGGCGCACCTGCGGGTGAACGAGCAGCTCGGTCTCGGCAGTAGGGATCCCTTGCTCAGCAGCCCAGGCCTTGAGGGCGTCGAGGTTGGGGTAGATGAGGGCAGCCAATTTTTTTTGGTCTTGCCCGACGATCACAATCTGGCTGATGTAGGGAGATTGCAGGCAGGCATCTTCCAGTGGCTGTGGCTCAATGTTCTCGCCGTTGCGCAAGACAATGACATCCTTGGCCCTGCCGGTGATCACCAGTTGGCCGTCGGGAGTGAGCCAGCCTAGATCCCCGGTTTCAAGCCAGCCATCAGAGCTGAGAACTTTAGCGGTGGCTTCTGGATTGTTGTAGTAGCCCATCATCACCTGCGGGCCACGGGCCAGGATCAACCCCTTTTGGCCAGGGGGCAAGGGCTGCCGGGTTTCCGGATCGACAATGCGAAACTCCGTCCCTGGCAGCGGTGGGCCAGCCGTACCGCGCACGTTGTTGTCAGGACGCCGCGCGCATAGCACTGGCGAGGTTTCCGTGAGGCCGTAGCCATTCAAGATGGAAATCCCAACAACTTCATAGAACAGATCCAGATAGGCAGGTAGGGATGCGCCGCCGCTAATAGCATGTTGAAAATTGGGGCCTAGTGCTTGTCGCACCTTGCGGTAGATGAGCCAATCGGCCAGCCGATGCAGGGGCCAGAGCAGCCAATGTTGCCAGCGAGCCTGTAGGCGCACCCAGGGGCTGACTCCGTAATGCAAAATTGACTGGTTGCGAGCTATCCGTCCAGAGAGCACATGGCTTTCACTGACAGCCATCAGAGCACGGATTAGCCACTGCAGGAGGGGGCTTTTCTCTTTGAATTGCCGCTGGATCCCTTCATAAACGGTTTCCCAAATGCGCGGCACTGCCACCAAATAGTGGGGCTGCTCCTGTTGAAAATCTTGTTTGATAAAGCGGGGGCTGGTATAGACCAGCGTGCAGGCGCGACTAAGGAGAAAATACTCGCAAGCCCGCTCATAAGAGTGCCAAGTGGGCAGAATGCTCAACACCTTGTTCCCCGGTTGGGGCTGTACGACCGCGCCCAAGTTCTCCACCTGGTGCATGAGGTTGCCGTGGCTGAGCATCACCCCCTTGGGCTGACCGGAGGTGCCGGAAGTGTAGATGATGGTGGCCAACTGGGATCGCTCCAACTTGGGGGGCTCGTAGCGGTGTTCTCGCCCTGTTTGCAGCCACTGAGAAAAATTCACTACTCCTGGCTCTTCTTCGTCCGAAAGCAGCAGCAGCCGCTCTAGACCCAGCTCCTCCACAACTGACCGAACCCGTGCCAGCGTCTTCACATCCTGGGCAATCAAAGCGGTGCTCCCAGAATGACGCAAAATGTAGCCCAGCTCCGCTGGATCCGCTACGGCGCTGCGCGGCACATTGACTGCTCCTGTAAACAGCGTGGCCAGATCCGCCATCAGCCAGCGGGGGGAGTTGTCGGCAAAAATGGCTACCCGATCCCCAGGGCGAATGCCCAAAGCCTGTAAGCCAGCAGCCAGCGTCTGAATGCGGCGGAACAGTTCCCCATAGGAAATCTCAAAGACCGGCTGGGCATGGGGATCCCTGAGGGCAGGCTGGTCAGCAAACTTCTCGGCTAGGACTTGCCAGACGTTGAGTAGAGTCGTCTCTGGGGCAGCGGGTGTAGCAGCAGCGGAGACAACGGTCACAGATCCGGGCCGTAAATCACGCTTACACTTTAACAGAGCGCGCACAAACTCGAAGGCAGTCCTCCAGGGATCCCTATGCGCATTGGCGTGCCCAGGGAGATTAAAGAGCAGGAATTCCGCGTCGGCCTAACACCAGCGGCGGTGCGGGTCTTGACTGAGCAGGGGCACCAGGTGTGGGTGGAAACTCAAGCGGGCCAGGGAGCCGGCTTTACTGACGAGGACTATGAGAAGGCGGGGGCCAGGCTGGCTGCTACTCCTGAGGAGATCTACCAGCAGCAGTTGGTGGTGAAGGTGAAAGAGCCCCTGCCTGCAGAGTATCCGCTGCTCCATCCGGATCTGATCCTATTTACCTACTTGCACTTGGCGGCTAGCCGCGAGCTCACCCAAGCCCTCCTGCGTTCGGGGGCCACCTGCCTGGCTTACGAGACAGTGGAGCTGGCCGATGGCTCCCTGCCTCTTTTGATGCCCATGAGCATGATTGCTGGGCGGCTCTCGGTGCAATTTGGTGCCCACTACCTCACCCGCCAAGAGGGGGGGCGAGGCGTACTGCTGGGCGGGATCCCAGGTGTGCCACCGGGACGAGTGGTGATTTTGGGCGGAGGAACCGTGGGTACAGAGGCGGCCAAAGTGGCCGTTGGCCTGGGAGCGCAGGTGCAGATTTTGGACATTAACCTGCAGCGGCTCAACGAGCTGGAGCTCATCTTTGGATCGCGAGTGGAGTTGCTCTACAGCACCCCCCAAACCATCGAGGAGTGCGTTCGCAAGGCCGATCTCGTGGTGGGAGCGGTGCTGGTGCCGGGCAGGCGGGCGCCGATTTTGGTGAGGGAGGAGTTGGTGGCCCAGATGCGGCCCCGATCCCTGATTGTGGACGTCGCGGTGGATCAGGGAGGCTGCATTGCCACCACTAGGGCCACCACCCATGCCCAGCCGGTTTACGAAGCCTACGGCGTGTTGCACTACGGCGTTCCCAACATGCCAGGGGCTGTTCCCTGGACCTCAACCCAAGCCTTGGTCAATGCCACGCTCCCCTACATTCTCAAGCTGGCCAACCTTGGCCTGGCCGCTGCCCTGGAACAAGATCCAGCTTTGGCCAAAGGGCTTAACATTCGCTCCGGCAAGCTCATCCACCCCGCCGTGCGGGCTACTTTCCCCGACTTGGCCAACTAGCTTTAGAGGCTGCCACTACTGGTGCTCGAAGACGTTGCTATACCCCAGCAGATCCAGCTCGACGAGGGTGGGAAGGTGCTGGAAGCAACGCTGCGCCAGTTCCCAGCGCTCCTCTCGCTGCAGCATCTGGGCCAACTTGTGGCGCACCGGGATCAAGTAGCGGACGTCGTTAGCTGCGTACTCCAACTGCTCCGCCGAGAGGGCATGGACAGCTCCCCAGTCAGAGCTCTGGGCTGCCTTGTTCAACTCGACCCCGCACAGCTCGCTCACCACATCTTTGAGGCTGTGCTTGCTGGTGTAGGTGCGAGCCAGTTTGCTGGCAATCTTGGTGCAGAAGACCGGCCAGACTTGGATCCCCAGGTGGTAGCGCAGCATGGCCAGGTCAAAACGGGCATAGTGGAAAATCTTCTCGATGCCGGGATCCGTTAGCAGCTTGGCTAGGAGAGGGGCCTGCCTGACGCCGCGGCTAAACCGCAGCAGCACCACCTCACCGGCAGCGTTGGCAAGTTGCACAACACAGAGTCGATCCCGCTGCGGGATCAAGCCCATCGTCTCTGTGTCCACCGCCAGGTAGGCTTCTCCGGCCAGGGCTTTGACCAGGTCGGGGGTGAGATCGTCGTCGCAAATCTGGAAGGGCTTCAGGGCCACGGGGAGCTCCCCTCAGGGCAGAGAAGGTGCTTGCTTTTCCAGAGCAGTTGCCAGCAGCCTCCAGCCCATCTGGGCTACCAGCTGGCTTTGACCACGCCAGGTAGCAGGCCGCGGTGAGCCATCTCCCTCAGGCTGTTGCGGCAGAGGCCAAAATCCCGGAAGTAACCGCGGGGACGGCCCGTTTTCCAGCAGCGGTTACGCAGGCGGGTGGGCGAGCTGGAGCGCGGCAGCTTTTGCAGTTGGGCATGCAGCTCCATGCGGGTGGCCTGGTCGAGGTTGGGATCAGCCAGCGCTGCCTTCAATTGCTGGCGCTTTTCGCGATATTTTTCAACCAAGCGCTGGCGCTTTTTCTCCCGCTCGATCATGCTTTTTTTAGCCACGGCTCACCTGTTTCCCCAATTTTTCAGCTCTACTAGGATAACGAGCAGGGGCAACTGGCAGCAAGGGGAGCCTGCCTATGGGTTAGGGGCACGCTAGTATTGCCGCCTGCGTGGTGCTTGCAAGCCACCGCTGCTGCTGGCCGCGAAGTGCTGGCGGATGCTACGCCATTACCTAGCAGGGATGGAGCTGGTACTGCAGGCGGGGTTCTCCTCTAGTCCTTGATTCACCGGACAATTGGCCACTTTGTGGCATAACCAACCTTCTGCCTCGACGTAGATGGGCTGAGCGAGTAGGCTTGCGAGTACATCTTTTCTGGTAGGCACTTTGCCTAGGCTAAAGTTGGCTCCGTCT